>JAYTNH010000385.1:0-2608 GCA_043748395.1 Ilumatobacteraceae bacterium
CACGGCAACAACAAGAGCATGGCCGAGCTGCGCGAAGCGATCGTGGCCGGTGTGCGTCACATCGTGGTCGACAGCTTCGACGAGATCGACCGGCTCGACGCGTTGCATGCCGAAGGTCTGGCGGTGCCGTCGGTGCTGGCGCGCATCACACCAGGCGTGCACGCGCACACCCACGAGTTCATCGCCACCGGCCAGGACGACTCGAAGTTCGGGTTCAACCTCGGCAACGGCGATGCCCAACGCGCTGTCGATCGCCTGCGTGCCTCAGCGAGTGTGCGGCTCGACGGGCTGCACTGTCACATCGGTAGCAACGTGTTCGAGGCATCGAACTTCGCCAAGGCGGCCGAGGTGATGGCCGGGTTCGCGGTGCCGCTCGATCTGCCCGAACTGGTGCTCGGTGGTGGCCTCGGCGTGGCCTACGTGGCAGGCGAAGAGACGCCCTCGATCACGCAGTGGGGCAATGTGTTGCTCGATGCCTGCCGGGCATTGGGCGTGCGCAGCAATGTGAGCGTCGAGCCCGGTCGTGCGATCGTGGCCGCCGCCGCGATCACGGTGTACACCGTGGGCACCGTCAAGCACATCGCCGGCGTACGCACCTACGTCGCGGTCGACGGTGGCATGAGCGACAACCCACGACCGGTGCTGTACGGCAGCGGCTACGAGGCGTTCGCGCCGCAGATGGTCGGCGCGTCACGCCCCGACCGGGCGCGGCTGGTGGGCAAGCACTGCGAGAGCGGTGACGTGCTGGTGTTCGACGCAGCACTGCCCGCCGGCTTGCGGGCCGGCGACCTACTCGCCACGCCTGTCACCGGCGCATACGGCCACAGCATGGCGAGCAACTACAACAAGCTCACGCGGCCTCCGGTGGTGTTCGTGGCCGATGGCCGCGCCCGGCTGGTCGTGCGGCGCGAGACGTACGAGGATCTGGTGCGATGCGACGTCGACTGACTGATGTGCTGGTCGAGTTCGTGCGTACCCTGACGAAGTCGTCCGGCTCGAAGCCGGCCGGCTCCAAGCCGGCCAAGCGATCCAAGTCGCCCACGCCGTCGACATCGAGGTCAGCGCCATCACCCGACGTGCACGACCCGACGGTGCAGGTGGAGTACTCGCCGGCGATCGACGGCGATGCCGATCCGGGTGAGGTGGTGTGGACATGGGTGTCGTACGAGGACGACCCGACACAGGGCAAGGATCGGCCGGTCGTGGTGATCGGGCGCCTCGGATCGATGCTGGCCGGCGTGGCGCTCACCTCGAAGCAGCATGACAATGAAGAACAGGTCGAGGTCGGCACCGGACCGTGGGATAGCGAGGGCAGGTCGAGCTACGCCAAGATCGAGCGTTTGCTGCGAATCGACCACGAGCAGGTACGACGTGAGGGCGCGATTCTGTCCAAGAGCCACTTCGACCGAGTGGTCGCCGGCGCGCGCCGCCTCCACGGTGACGCATTCGCCTGACTCTGTAGCGAATAGGCCGATCGGCCCATTTCGTGTTCCCCCCTTTCCGTGGCGGTTCTTGACGAATATCATGAACTTGTTCGTACGGCGGTACGACCCCCATATCGGAGCAAATCATGAGCCTCAAACGATCAGCAGCCAGAACACTCGCAACAGCGGCGGCGTTCGTGGTGGTGTCGTTCGGACTCCACGGATTCGCGTCCGCCGCACCGGTTGAGTCGTGCCCACAGGGTGCGGCGGCTGCCACTGTCATCGACGACAACGGCAATCCTCAGCAGGCGTGCGTGGCAGTGGAGGCAGTTGTCGTTCCTGTTGCCGCAGCGCCAGCGCGAACCGCATCGGCCGATGTCGGCTCGTTGCCATCTACTGGTTCGACGACCAACGGTGCGCTCATCGGCGCTGGCCTGGTCATCGCCGGTGCAGCGGCCTCGCTGGCCTCGCGTCGCCGCGCCTGATCGCTTCCAGCGGTCCGCTTTCTCGAGCGCAGCGCCGCAAAGGGTTTCGCGCTCGGCCCGATGCCGCGTAGCCTCACGCCCGTGACAAAGCCTGTGCGAATCGGTGTATTGGGGTGCGGCAACGTCGGTGCTGCGTTTGTGAAGTTGGTAGCTCGCCAACAATCCGAGATCGAGCGGCGCACCGGCGTGCGTCTCGAGGTCACCCGCGTGGCGGTGCGCAACGTCAGCCGCGATCGCGAAGTCGATCTGACCGAGGGTGTGCTCACCCACGACGCGTTAGCCGTCACGAACGATCCCGATGTCGACCTCGTGGTCGAGGTGATCGGTGGCATCGAGCCGGCCCGTGAGCTCATCACGACGGCTCTTCGCAACGGCAAGCCCGTGGTGACCGCCAACAAGGAGTTGCTCGCCAACGTCGGCACCGAGTTGTACGCAGTGGCCGAGGAATCGGGCGTCGACCTGCTGTTCGAGGCGGCCGTGGCCGGCGGCATTCCGGTGATCAGGGCGCTGCGTGAGAGCCTGCGCGGCGAGCCCATCTCGCGCGTGATGGGCATCATCAACGGCACCACCAACTTCATCCTCACCAAGATGACCGACGAAGGTGCCGACTACTCCGCGGCGCTCGCCGACGCGCAGGCACTGGGTCTCGCCGAGCGCGACCCCACCGCCGACGTGGAGGGCTACGACGCCGGCGCCAAG
>JAYTNH010000386.1:0-3894 GCA_043748395.1 Ilumatobacteraceae bacterium
TGAACATCCCCCGTTGGCGCTACGTCGGTGAGTCGATCGACGAGGATGACAAGGTCTCGCTCGGGTGCCGGTTCGAGCGAAGCAACGGCCACGGGAACCACCTGCATCTCCAGTGCCACCATCGGCACGACCAGTGCGTCGGCAAGCTCGGCCAGCATCGCTGCAAGGCCGGTTGACCCGAGGCCCTTAAGGGCCTCGAGCACCTGTGCCGGTACGAGCGACGTCGTCGTTGGTCGGTCCATCGGCGTCGGGGGGGCGCTCGCGGGTCGAGATGTCGGCACCTCGACTGCGGTCGAACAGATCCCTTCGACCTCGAGCATCGCTCGATGGCGTCGGACCGCGGCACGAGCGCGGGCATCGTCGAGTACCGCGCGGCCCTCCTGAGCGGATGCCTCCCACCAAGCATCGAGCACCTTGGCAAGCGCACGTCCGGCCAGCACTCCGTCGGGTTCGTCAGGCTCGAACGCGTCGTTGACGACTCCGGCGAACGCCTCCACATCTGCCGCCGACAGTGCCGATCGGTGGCCCTGCACACGTGGTGCGCTGGCATTCGACTCGGCCTCACCATGGCTGATTTCGAGGGTCCCGCTGGCGTCGCTCCGCGACCGCGCCTCAGCCACAATTTCGATCGCCTCCTCCTCGGCAGCCCTGCCGATCCGGGCAACCTCGGCATCTATGTCGGCGCGACGAAGCATCAGCGACCGCTGGGCATCGAAGAACTGCCGGGTGAGTCGCCGGTGGGTCGCAGCCACGAACGCGAGTTGGCCCGATCCCTGCCCGAGTTGAGCCGATGCTTGGCTCATGGTGTCAAGGAACCGGGTTTGAGCAGCGCGCAGCGCGTCGAAGAACGCCTCGGCCTCGACGTCACGAACCGTGCACTTCGTATCCAACAGCTGCAGAGCGGAAGTGGACACCATGCGGGCGAGCGTAAGAGTGGTCGGTAACGCGCAGATGAACGACGGGTGAGCGCAGAGCACCGGGCCGATGAAATCGTTGGGGCCTCATCAGCGATCCCCGCCGGACCGCCACGAGTTAGAAGCGCGTCAGAATCTCGGGGCCGTTCGGGCCGACCAGAATGGTGTGCTCGGCGTGAGCGGCGAGCGAGCCGTCGGCAGTCACCACGGTCCAGCCGTCGTCGAGTTCGTGCACACGATCACTGCCACCGGCGAGCAGCATCGGCTCGACAGCCAACACCACACCGTCCAGCAACAAGGGTCCGCTCCCGGCGCGACCGCGGTTCTCGACGTCAGGTGATTCATGCATCGCCCGGCCGATGCCGTGACCGCAGTAGTGGCGTGGGCTGCCGTACCCGGCGGCCGACACCACTGCGTCGACCGCTGCCCCAATGTCGCCCAGGTGGCCATTGGTCCGCATTGCCCGCACGGCTGCGGCCAGCGCCGCGTCGGCGGTGTCGATCAAACGCTGTGAGTCGGCGGAGATGCTGCCGACACCCATCGTGAAGGCGGCGTCGCCGTGCCAGCCGTTCACGATCGCGCCACAGTCGATCGACACTATGTCGCCGTCGAGCAGTAGGCGGTCGCCGGGGATGCCGTGCACCACTTCGTCGTTCACTGACGCACAAATGACGGCCGGAAAGCCGTGATACCCAAGAAAATTCGAGCCGGCGTTGCGTCGCGCCAACACCTCGCGCCCCACCCGGTCGAGCTCGGCGGTGGTGATGCCGGGGCGCACAGCTGCCCGGATGTCGTGGTGCATTTCGGCAACCACGCGTCCGGCGGCCCGCATGTACTGCAACTGGTCGGCGGTGCGGCGCACCAGTGCCCGCCGATTGGCGCGCGCCATCAGCGGCGGTGAGCTTCTTCGACCACGGCGACGAGCCGAGCGAACACCACATCGGGGTGATCGATGCCCTGCACGACGGCGAGGCGACCGTCGCGCTGATAGAACTCGATCAGCGGCGAGGTCTGCTCTTCGTACAGGTCGAGACGGTGCTCAATGGCTTCCGGGGTGTCGTCGTCGCGGCGAATCACATCGCCACCGCACACCTCGCAAATCCAGGGTTCGCGTTCGGTGTCGTCGGCGACGTAGTTGGTGCCGCAGTCGCGGCACACGCGACGCGCCGTGAGCCGACTGAGCACCAGGTTGCGCGGCACGTCGAGATCGAGCACCACGTCGATCGGCAGGTGCGCAGTGAGCTCGTCGAGGGCCGCGGCCTGGGGCACCGTACGCGGGAAGCCGTCGAGGATGTAGCCGCGGCCGATCGCGTCATCGTGGCTGAGCCGCTCTTGCACCAAGCCCACCATGATGTCGTCGCCCACCAGGCCGCCGTCGTCCATGACGGCCTTGGCCATGCGGCCGATGGGGGTACCTTCACGCACTGCTGCGCGGAGCATGTCGCCGGTCGAGATGTGCGGCACCACGAAGTGGCGCGACAAACGGACACATTGTGTGCCCTTGCCGGCGCCTTGCCGGCCAAGCAGGATGAGCCGGGCGCCGGGAATCATCGGCTACTTGAGGAAACCCTCGTAGTTGCGCAACATCAGTTGGCTGTCGATCTGGCGCATCAGTTCGAGCGCCACGCCCACGGCGATGAGCACGGTGGTTCCCGCAAACGGGAATCCCTGCACATCGAACACCCACAAGATGATGTAGGGGGTGATGGCAATGACGGCGACGAACACAGCACCGGGCAAGGTGATGCGGTTGACCGCCTTGGCGAGGTAGCGCTCGGTCTGCGGTCCTGGACGGATGCCGGGAATGAAGCCACCCTGGCGGCGGATCTGGTCGGCCTGACGGATGGGATCGAACGCAATCGAGTTGTAGAAGTAGGCGAACGCAATGATCATCAGCGAGAACAGCACGATGTACACGATGTTCTGGCTGTTCACGAGGTGCGTGTCGACCCAACGTTGCACCGTGGCACGCCAGCCGCTGCCACTGCTGCCGCCGAGCAGGTTGGTGGCCAGCACCGGTAGCAGCAGCACCGAGCTGGCGAAGATGATGGGGATGACGCCGCTCTGGTTGACCTTGAGCGGGATGTAGGTGTTTTGGCCGCCATACATGCGCCGACCCACCACACGCTTGGCGAACTGCACCGGGATGCGACGCTGCGCCAACTCGACGCGCACGACGGCGATGACGATGCCAATGCTCACTGCGAGCAGGATCGCGAACGCAAACCACTTCTTTTCGAGCAGGATTCGGTAGAAACCGGCCGGAAGGCTGCTGACCACGGACGCCATGATGACCATGCTCATGCCATTACCGATGCCGCGCTGGCTGATGAGCTCACCGAGCCACATCAGCACAGCCGTACCTGCGACCAGGGTGAAGATCACGAGGTAGCCGCGCGGCCACATGCCGTCGGGCAACAGCTGGATGTTGGTCGGCAACTGCTGGGCAGCACCGAAGAAGGCGTTACCCCGCCCGTTACCGAAGATGAAGGTGAGCGCAGTGCCCTGTAGCAGTGCGATACCGATGGCCATGTAGCGGGTGTACTGCGTGATCTTGCGCTGGCCCGCAGCACCCTCTTGCTGCAACTTCTCGAGCTTGGGAATGACGACGCCCAACACCTGCATGATGATGCTCGCCGTGATGTACGGCATGATGCCCAGCGCGAAGATGCTGAAGCTACCGAAGGCCCCGCCGCTGAACAGGTCGAGGAAGCCGAGCGCGCCTTGCGACTGCACGCCTTCTTTGAACTGCTTCACGGCTTCCTGATCGATACCGGGTACCCGAATGGCGACGCCGAGCCGGTAGAGCGCGATCATCGCCAAGACGTACAGAATCTTGTTCCGTAGGTCAGTAACTTTGAAAACGTTCTTCACGTTCGACAGCACGACTGGCTCCCAGTACTTGTTCGGTGTTGCGTGGTGGTCAGCGGTTGGTGAACTGGTTGCCCTGTACGGGCGGGCGGCCCTGCTTGAACGGAAG
>JAYTNH010000387.1:0-9155 GCA_043748395.1 Ilumatobacteraceae bacterium
GCTCTGCGGCTGGTGCTGAGCGACACGATGGGCACCTTGGTGTTCGACGAGGTCGATGCCGGTATCGGCGGCGCAGCAGCGGTAACGGTGGCCGAAGCACTCGCCGCACTGGCTAGCCGACACCAGGTGTTGGTGGTCACGCACCTGGCACAGGTGGCCGCCCGAGCGCGCCATCACATCGTCGTGAGCAAGACCGTCACGGCAAGTGTCACCGTTGCGGCAGCACACTTGGTTCAGGGCGTCGACCGCATCGACGAGGTGGCCCGCATGTTGTCGGGTCAGCCCAGCAGCGAGTCAGCGCGCCTGCATGCTGCCGAGCTGCTTGCCGTCAACGCCGACCAAGACAGCACATGAGCAGGGCCGACGCATTCGTCGATGCCGATCGTGCGTCGGGCGGCGGTCTGCGTAGGGACACAGCGGTCGTCACCATCTGCATATTGCTGTCGCGCATCACCGGACTCGGCAGGGTGCTGGCAACGGCCGCCGTGCTTGGCAGCGGGCTGCTCGGCGACGTGTACCAGTCGGCCAACCTGGTGCCGAACCTGTTGTTCGAACTCGCCGCCGGCGGAGTGCTCCAAGCGGTGCTCGTGCCCACGTTCGTGGCTGCCCAACGGCGCGGCGGAACTGCAGCGCTCGGTGATGCCGTCGGAGCCACCGCCGGGGTGATCATGGCCGGCCTCGGCATTGTCGCCGTGGTCGGCATGGCGGCGTCGCCACTGATTGCGAACGTACTCGTGGCGTCCGAGCCGGTTGATGGCGTCGCCTCCGACAAGCTCAGCGTGATGGTGCCAATGGTGTTGGTGTTCATCCCGCAGCTGGTGTGCTACGGCCTCGCGATGGTGGTGGGTGCCGCGCTGGCCGCACGTGGTCGATTCGTGGCGGCAGCGCTTGCCCCAGCGGTGAACAACATCATCGTCATCGCGGCGTGCATCGCGTATCGTCAGGCCCGCGGTCAGCGCCTGACCACGCTGCAACTCACACGGTGGGAGTTCGTACTCATCGCCGGTGGCACAACGTTGGGGGTCATCGCGTTCAGCGCCATTCCGGCGATCGTGCTGAGCGTGCAGGGTGTGCGTTGGAGGCCCCGTTTGGTCCGCAATCATCCGGCGGTTCGGGCGCTTCGGCAGAGCTTCGGATGGGCGACGCTTTCGGTGATGGGCACGCTGGTGCCGATGGGTGCCGCACTGGTGCTTGGCAACGGGGCACCCGGAGGTGTCGCGGTGTTCGTGTACGCGTGGGCCTTCTTTGTGCTGCCGCATGCGCTCATCGCTGTGCCGGTGGCCACAACACTTGCGCCTCGTGTCGCACATCGTTGGCAGGACGGCGATGGTCAAGGCGTCGGATCAGTGGTCGGCGCGGCGATGAGCATTCTGGTTCCCCTGTTGTTCCTCGCTGGTGCGGGCATCGTGGCGCTCGCGTGGCCGGTTGCCCGCGTTGCCGCGTTCGGGCAGACGGCCAGTCAAGGAATCGCACCGATCGCACACACGCTCGCCGCATTCGGCCCCGGTCTCGTGGGCTACGGGGTGGCATTCGTGATGATGCGTCTGCTCTTTGCGCTCGACGATGTTCGCTTGAGTGCGTTGGTTGCGGTCGTCGGTGCCGTGCTCGGCGTGGTGATGATGACAGTGCTGTCGTTCGTGCTCGCCGACGGTGATCGTGCAGCCGCGCTGGCCATCGGGTACGGAACGTCGCAGATCGTCGTCGCCGCGCTGCTCACCGCACGGCTCAGGCGGCTCACCGGTGCCATGGGCGCGCGGTTCACCGGCCGACTGGTGGCCGAGTCGGTTGCCGGCGCGGCAGCTGCGGCAGCGGCGATGCTGTGGCTACAAGCCCGGTTTGCGCCGACCCGCCGCTCGGGAGCCGTGGCGATACTGGTCGCAGGGGTTGTCGGCGTTGTGATTTTTGCGGGGGTGCTTGCGACGTTACGGCGCGGGAAGTTGCTGGGCGCCGCCGAACTCGGCCGGAGCGGCGCGACCTGAACGACGCGAGGCGATCAGTTTCAAGATCAGTGCCGCCGCGCCGATGACCACTGCACCGCCGAGGGCATCGAGCCAGTAGTGGTTGGCGGTGACCACGATGGCGAACAACGTGACGAGCGGGTACACCACCGCAAGCCCTTTGAAGGTGCCACGACTGAATCGGAAGAACGCAATGCCGCACCAGATCGCCCAGCCGAAGTGCAGGCTCGGCATCGCCGCGAACTGGTTGGAGGCGGCTTTGGCGACAGGGGTGTAGTAGTTCCACAAGCCCCCCACCTTGTCGAGTGTGTCGACGAAGCACTTGCCGACCTGCCACCCGGGCGATGGCACAGGAATGCTGTCGGCGCAGGGCAGCACTCTGGGTGGCGCAAGCGGAAACGCCCAGTAGCCGATGAGGGCGAGGGCTGTGGTGAGTCCGAGCAGGTTGCGCATGTGGCGGTAGTTGTGGTGACGACGCAGGTAGATCCAGCCCAGTAGACCCAGCGTGATGACGAAGTGCAGCGTTCCGTAGTAGATGTTGACGCCGCGGATGAACCAGCGGGCGCCCAGGAAGGCGCTTTGCACCGACTGCTCGTTGAAGATGTGTAGCCATCGTTCGGCTCGAACGATGAGGCGGGCATTCGCGAACGCCCGTGCCCGGCCGCCGGTGTCGGCCAAACCCCTGATCTGTTGGTAGATGAGGTAGAACGCGGCGATCAGCGAGACCTCACGGACCCAGTGCGGACGGATCGGCTTGTCGGTCGCTTCGTCGTCGCGCCAGGTCTCGTCGGGTGACGGCGGATCGACGATTTTCGAGACGTTCCGAATCACGCAGCGATGATACTCTGGGCGATCCCGGCAGCGGGTTCGTATGCGATTCTCCACCCTCCCGATCCGCTGTCGACGCCATGGCCCGCCGGTGCTCGCAGCGCTGCTCGGAGGGCTTCTGTACGCGGTGTGGCGGCCCCCCTCGACCGACCTGGCCACACAGCGGTTTCGTAGCACGCTGTTCGGGCGCTCCGGCTTCAGCGTCTGGGACAACCAGTGGTTCGGCGGGCATCATCTGCCTGGCTATTCGTTGCTCGCTCCGGTGGGTGGCTGGTTGATCGGTCCCGAGTTGCTCGGCATCGTGGCCACGGTCGGTGTGGCGTTGGGGGCTTCGGTGCTCTGCCATCGTTTGGCTGGGCGCGATTCTTCGCTCGCCTCGCCAACAGGTGCGGCTGTGCTGTTGACGTTGGGCGCGCTGGCTTCGCTGTACGGCGGACGAATCGCGTTCCTGCTCGGAACGGCGTTCGGGGTCGCAGCGCTGGTCGCATCACTACAGAGTCATCCGACGCGCACACCCGTCGTGACGGCGGCGCTCGCCCTGTGCTGCGCGATGAGCAGTCCGGTAGCGGGCATGTTCGTCGCCATCATCGGCTGTGCGACGGCGTTGTCCGGAGCAGTGCCCCGCAGAACTGCCCTCGCACTGACAGTTCCTCCCCTCGTGCTGGTCGGCAGCCTTTGGGTTCTCTTTCCTGACGGTGGCGACTTCCCGTTCCCGCTCGGAGGTGCGATCAACGCGGTGCTGGTTGCGGGGGTGGTAGCGGTTGCGGGGTGGCGGTTCATCAGTCTCAGATGGGCATGCCTCGGCTACGTGGGCCTGTGTCTGATCGTCCTGGCGATCGATACACCGATCGGCGGGAACGCGGCGCGTTTGGGTGCACTCGCGGGGCCCCCGTTGCTGGCGCTCCTGATTCAGCGTCGCGCGCTTGTCGCGGTGCTGTTGGTGCCGCTGATCGCCCTGCAATGGAGCCCGATCTCGCTTGCACTCACTGGTGACCGAGCCCAGACCGAGTCCGCCTTCTACACACCGTTACTCGACACCCTCGCGTTGTTGCCCCAACCGTTACGGGTCGAGGTAGTGCCAGTCGCCTCGCACGACGAGTCGAACTTCGTGGCGTTGCAGTATCCGATCGCGCGGGGCTGGCACCGCCAGCTCGATCGCAAGTACAACCCGCTGTTCTTCGCCGATCAACTCGATGCCGAGACCTATCGGCAGTGGCTCGTCGACAACGGCGTCAGCGTGGTGGCGATCGCTACAACGAAGCTCGACTCGGCTGGAACACTCGAGCGCACGCTGCTCGCTCATCCGCCGTCGTATCTCGTGCCGCTGGCCACAGGTGGGGTGTGGCGGGTCTTCCAAGTCGTCCCGGCGCCGGTCCTCGCCGATCACGGCGCAGCGCTCACCTCGATCGGCGTCGGGTCGTTCACGCTCGAGGTGCCGAGCCCCAAGGCGACCCCCGAGCCGATCACGGTGAAGATCAGGTTCTCGCCCTACTTTCGCGTGACACACGGCGATGCGTGTGTTTTCGAAGCCGCCGACGGCTGGACGAACGTCGTCGCCAGCACCCCCGGACGGGTCACCGTTCGCGCCTCGTTGTCGTTGCGTGCACTGTTCGATCGCGACGGAGATTGCTGACATCCGCGCGCGAGCGCCGCTGGCCACTACAATGCAATCCCGTTGTCAGTTCACTGAGACGGAGGTCGAGCACTACATGCCGAAGCACATTTTCGTGACCGGTGGTGTTGCCAGCTCCCTTGGGAAAGGTCTCACCGCATCGTCGCTCGGGCGACTGCTCAAGCAGCGCGGTCTTCGCGTCACGATGCAGAAGCTCGACCCGTACATCAACGTCGACCCCGGCACGATGAATCCGTTCGAGCACGGCGAGGTGTTCGTCACCGACGACGGAGGCGAAACCGACCTCGACCTTGGTCACTACGAGCGATTCATCGACGAGAGCCTGCGCCGCGATTCGAACGCCACGACGGGCAGTATCTACCAAGCGGTACTCGCGGCCGAACGGCGCGGCGACTACTTGGGCAAGACGGTGCAGGTCATCCCGCACATCACCGACGAGATCAAGCGTCGCATCAACCGGCTGGCCACCGACGAAGTCGATGTGGTCATCACCGAAGTCGGCGGCACCGTGGGCGACATCGAGATCTTGCCGTTCCTCGAGGCCCTTCGGCAGTTCCGCACCGATGTCGGCCGAGACAACATCTGCTACATCCATGTCACGCTCGTGCCGTTCATCGGGCCTAGCGGAGAGCAGAAGACCAAGCCCACCCAGCACTCGGTCACCGAACTGCGTAGCCGAGGCATTCAGCCCGACATCATCGTGTGTCGCAGCGAGGCGCCGCTCAGCCAGAACCTGAAGGTGAAGATCTCGAACCTGTGCAACGTCGACGAACGTGCTGTGGTGAACGCTGCCGATGCGAAGAACATCTACGAGCTCCCGCTCATCCTGCACGACGAAGGCCTCGACGACACCGTTTGTCGGGTGCTGCGGCTCGAAGGTGAGCCCGATCTTGCGCCGTGGCGGCAGTTCGTCGCGATGGTCGAGGCGGCAACCCGACCGGTCACCATTGGGCTGATCGGCAAGTACGTCGACTACCAAGATGCGTATCTGTCGGTTGCCGAGAGCCTCAAGCACGCTGGTTTTCATCATGGTGCTGCCGTCGAGATCGATTGGATTCAGGCCGAAGACGTCGAGGGGTTGCTCGCTGCTGGGCGCCTTGCCGATCTCGACGGCATCGTGATTCCGGGCGGTTTCGGTGAGCGCGGCTTCGAGGGCAAGATCGCCGCGGCCGGCTACGCACGCGAAAACGACATCCCGTGCCTTGGCCTGTGTCTGGGTCTGCAAGCAATGACGGTCGATTTCGCCCGCAACGTCATGGGCCTCGTTGGCGCCAACAGCACCGAGATGGATCCTGCTACGCCGCATCCCGTGATCGATCTCATGCACGATCAGCGAGACATCACCGACAAGGGCGGCACGCAGCGGTTGGGTGCCTTCTACGCGATTCTTTCACCCGACAGCCGTGTGCATCGTGCCTATGGTGAGCCGGTGGTCAGCGAACGGCACCGGCACCGCTACGAGCTCAATGCGCAACTGAAGCCGCGCCTCGAGGCGGCCGGTCTGCGGTGCAGCGGCTTGTCGCCCGACCGCCGTCTGGTCGAGTTCATCGAGCTCGACGATCACCCGTTCTGGGTGGCCACGCAGTCCCATCCCGAGTTCAAGAGCCGTCCTGATCGACCCCACCCATTGTTCCGTGAGCTTGCCGCAGCAGCGCTGGCGCGTCGCGAGGCGCGTACTCCGACGTTGCGTGTTGTGGGTGCCGAGGTCTCGACGCCCTCTGTTGCGTGAGTGTCTGTTTTGTGAGTAGCTGTTGCGTGAGTGACGTTGGGTGAGCGATTCCGGAGGGTTTCGTCACCTCGGTGACCGGGTGGTGCATCGGGGATACATCTGGCATGTCGCTGTTGGAAGTTACATCGGACCCGATGGCGAGCAGTTCGAGCGTGACATCGTGCGGTCGCCTGGGGCAGTGGGCGTGGTACCGCTGCTATTCGACGCCGAGGGCGTGGCGTCAGTGGTGTTGGTGAGCCAGTATCGACCGCCGTTCGACGAGGTGGTGGTCGAGATACCTGCCGGCATGCGCGACATCGCCGACGAACCGACTGAGGTCACTGCTGCTCGGGAGTTGGAGGAGGAAGCGGGCCTGCGCCCTGGCCGCCTCGACCTGCTCACCGAGTTCTATCCCACGGCGGGCATGACCGACTCGACGCTTACCTTGTACGTAGCGACCGAGTTGCAGGTGGTGCCTCGCAACACGCACGGGCCTGAGGAGGCACATATGCAGGTGTTGCATCTGGCTCTCGATGAGGCGGTGGCGATGGTGGTGAGCGGCGAGATCCGCGACGCCAAGACGATCATCGGGCTGCTACTCGTCGAACGCCGATTGCTGCAGGGCGACCTGAGGTGAGCGAGCTCCTCCCGATCGAGGTGGAGGAGTTCTTGTCGTGGATGGCGACCGAGCGGGGAAGGTCGCTGAACACGTTGGCGGCGTACCGGCGCGACCTGCGTGGCTACACCACGTGGCTCGGCGAGCAGTCGGGCACGTTGGGCGATGTGACCACCTCGGTGCTCGAGCAGTTCGTGGCCGCGCGTCGGGCGACGGGTGCGGCTGCCGCCAGCGTCGCTCGTCAGCTCGCGGCAGTGCGGATGCTGCACCGGTTCATGGTCGAAGAAGGCACCCGGCCGGACGATCCGACAGCCGACCTTGCCGGAGTACGGGTGCCGGCAGGCATTCCGCATCCGCTCTCAGAGGACGAGGTAGCAACGCTGCTGGCATGCGTTGCGGGTTCCGATCCGGTGGCATTACGAGATCGTGCCCTGCTCGAATTGCTCTATGGCACGGGTGCCCGAATCTCTGAGGTGTGTGGGCTGGTGCTCGGTGACATCGACCGCGAGGCCGGGCTGGTGCGGCTGTTTGGGAAAGGGTCCAAGGAGCGGATCGTGCCGTTCGGCTCGTTCGCGAGCGCCGCGCTCGGGGAATGGCTTGGTCGTTCCGGACGCCCTCACCTTGCGCCAGATCAATGGGAGCGTCGTGGCGATGCAGAGTCCGTGTTCTTGAACCTGCGCGGGCGTCGGCTGAGTCGGCAGGCGGGTTGGGCCATCGTGAAGCACTACGGCGACCTATGTGGGCTGTCGGCCAAGCTCTCGCCGCACGTGCTCAGGCATTCGTGTGCAACACATCTGCTCGATCACGGGGCCGACCTGCGCATCGTGCAGGAGTTGTTGGGGCACGCCTCGATCTCGACCACTCAGGTGTACACCAAGGTGAGCCAAGAGCGCCTCTGGCAGGTGTACAGGTCGGCGCATCCGCGGGCGCGGGTGTCGTGACATCGATCTCCCATCTGGCTCGCCGTTGGTTCGGCTCGTTGTCGCGTCGGTCGCCACCGGCGGATGATCTTCGCTGGGTGGCCACGGTGCTCGGTCCATCTCAGCTGCACGTGTGGTCGCGGTTCGGTGCGGCCGACCAGCGGCACGCGATCAGCGTGGCGCGACGATTCGAAGCGTTGGGTCAATGGGGGACCGACGAGCTTGCCGCCGCGCTGTTGCACGACATCGGCAAGCTCGAGAGTGGTCTCGGGACCACGATGCGCATGGTGGCGACCGTCGTGGGGCCGCGCACGGCGCGCTTTCGCGCGTATCACGACCACGAGTCGCTCGGTGCCGCACTGCTGACTGCCGGCGGCTCGTCACCGACCACCGTTGCCCTCGTGGGCGGCACGGCCACTGGTAGGGCTGCCGACGCCCTGCGCGAAGCCGACGATATCTGATCGTGCCGGCCGACGTGCCGGCCGACGTGCGCGTCAGCGGGGGAGTAGGCCGACGGCGGCTTGCACGCGAGCGAGGGTGACAGAGGCGACCGCACCGGCCTTGTGGGCTCCGGCGCGAAGCAGCGCTGCGAGTTGTCCGCGGTCGGCCGTGAGTTCGGCGTAGCGAGCCTGCACCGGTCGGAGCAGTTCGACCACTGCTTCACCAGCGTCGGCCTTGAGCGGCCCGTATTGCTGGTAGCCCGCGGCAAGCTGTTCGGCGCTGTCGCCGGTGCAGGCGGCCAGAATCTCGAGCAGGTTGGTGACACCAGGCTTGTTCTCGCGATCGAGGCTCACCTCGTTGTCGCAGTCGGTGACAGCTCGCTTGAACTTCTTGACGATGACCGCCGGGTCGTCGTGCAGGTTGATGAGCCCGGCCTCGCTCGATCCTGACTTGCTCATCTTCGAGGTGGGGTCTTGCAGGTCCATGACCCGACCTCCCACCCGCGGCAGCACCGCCTTGGGCAGCGTGAACGTGTCGCCGAACCTGCTGTTGAAGCGCATCGCGATGTCGCGGGTGATCTCGACGTGCTGGCGCTGATCGTCGCCGACGGGTACTTCGTCTGCGTCGTAGAGCAGGATGTCGGCCGCCTGGAGCGCCGGATAGGTGAACAGCCCGGCCGAGATGAACTCGGTGGCGCGCTTGGCCGACTTGTCCTTGAACTGCGTCATGCGGCTCAACTCGCCGAAGCTGACCGTGCACTCCATGATCCAGCCAAGTTGCGAGTGCTCGGGCACGTGGCTCTGCACGAACACGGTGGCGACATCCGGGTCGAGTCCGACGGCGAAGAAGATCGCGGCCAGCTCGACGGTGGCCTGGCCGACCACGCCGGGACGCTCGGTGACGGTGAGCGCATGCAGGTCGACGATGCCGTAGAAGCCGTCGCACTCGTGCTGGTCGCGCACCCAGTTCCGCAACGCCCCCAGGTAGTTGCCCAGTTGCATCTCGCCGGTGGGTTGGATACAGGACAGCACGCGGGTCATCGGCGTTAGGC
>JAYTNH010000388.1:0-4746 GCA_043748395.1 Ilumatobacteraceae bacterium
GCCCCGGCCGCATACCAAGTTGCAGAGCACCCACCACGTTGCCGCGCCGCAGAGCGGGTAGAACGGTGGCATGCGGGGCGACGTCGAGCACTTCGCGCAACGCAGCCACCGTGGCGGCCGATGACTCGGCGAGATTGGCGCGACCGGCGACGATCACCACGGTGCCCGCGGCAAGTTGTTCGGCAACATCGGGCTCGGCAAGTGTTGTGTGCACCGTTGCGGCCTGCGTACCCGGCAGGTAGCCCACCGACCTCCACGCCACGTTGGTGAGCCCACCGGGCTTTGGGGTGAACTCGAGGATGCGGCTACGGCGCTTCTCGGCAGCATCGCGCAGGCGCAGGTAGAGCACCGGCAGTTCTTCTTTGAGATCGGGCCCGAGCAGCACGATGGTGGTGGCATTCGCCGCGTCGTCGATGGTGGCGCGGGGTAGGGCGAGCACGCCGACCGGCAGACCGTCGCCCAACTGTGCCGACACGTTGGGTGTGCCGATCACGTCGTGCGCGAGGCGAGCCCACGCGAACGCGTCCTCGTTCGAGCCACGCGCCCCGCCGAGAACGACGATGCTGTCGGCGCCGCCGGCGTCGAGTGCCTCGGTGATGAGGGTTGCGGCCGCCGCGACTGCCACGTTCCACGACGTTGGCTGCAGCTCACCGGCCGTGCGCACCATCGGCTGTGAAAGGCGCTGATCGCTGTTCACCGCTTCGAAGCTGAACCGACCACGGTCGCACAGCCAACCCCAGTTGACCGGATCGCTGTCGACGCCTTGGTAGCGCAACAGTTCGTCGCGGCTCGACTGCACCACCATGCGGCAACCGACCGAGCAGGTCGTGCAGGTGCTCTCGGTCTGATCGAGGTCCCAGGGGCGAGCCTTGAACCGGTACGGCGTCGCAGTGAGCGCGCCAACGGGGCAGATCTGCACCGTGTTGCCACTGAAGTAGCTGGCGAAGGGTTCGCCCGGAAACGTGTTTACCTGCGTGTTGTTGCCACGGCTCACGAACGTGATGAGGCGGTCGCCGGCGACTTCGTCGGCGAAACGCGTGCACCGATCACATTGAATGCAGCGCTCGCGATCGAGCAGCACAAGGTCGCTGATGGGGATGGGCTTTTCGAAGTGACGCTTCTCTTCGATGTACCGGCTCTCGCCGGGTCCATGGCTGTAGGCCTGATCTTGCAGCGGACACTCGCCGCCCTTGTCGCACACCGGACAATCGAGCGGGTGGTTGGCGAGCAGCAGTTCGAGCACGCCTTCTTGGGCACGCTTCACCGGTTCGGTGTCGGTGTGCACCACTTGGCCCTCGGCGACGTTGGTCATGCAGCTCACCACCAGCATGGGGCCACGCGGCCCTTCCACCTCGACCAAGCACTGGCGGCACATGCCCACCGGTGTGAGGCGCGGGTGGTAACAAAAGCGCGGCACGTAGGTGCCAGCGTCTTCGCACGCATCGATCACCAGTTGGCCGGGCTGCGCCTCGTGAGGGCGGCCATCGACCGTGATGGTGAAGGTGGTCTTCTCGGGAGCGTCAGACATGAATGCGGGCTCCGTGATGAACACCGTGAATTGGTGGAGTGTCGACGCCGTCGATGGCGCGACCGTGCTGGATGTAGTGCTCGAACTCGTTGCGGAAGCGCTTCACTGCTGACGCGATGGGGCTGACGGCCGACGGCCCGAGCGGGCAGATGGTGGTTTGTCGTGGTGGCCATAACAATCCGGGACTGATGCTGGCGCTGACATCGAGCAGCAACTCGATGTCGTCGGGGCGGCCATCACCAGACAAGATGCGCTTGAGTACACGATCGAGCCATGTGGTGCCCTCGCGACACGGCGTGCACTTGCCACAGCTCTCCTTGGCGAAGAAGTGCACGAGGTTCCAGCAGGCCGCCACCATGTCGGTGCGGTCGTCCATCACCACGATGGCGCCAGAGCCGAGCATGGAACCGGCTTTGTCGATCGTGGGTTTGTCGAGCGGCAGATCGAGGTGTTCGTCGAAGAACCACATCGCGCTGGCACCACCAGGAATGAATGCCTTCACCGAGCGGCCGTGGCGCACACCGTTGCCGTACTCGGGCGCTTCGAACATCATGCGGAACGTGGTGACACCGTTGGGCACCTCGAACACGCCTGGACTGTTGACATGACCGCTCAATGCGAACATGCGCATGCCGGTGCTGGTGGGGGCACCGATGTCGTGGAACGCTTGGCCGCTCTCGTTGATGATCCAGGGCAGGTTGCTCAGCGTCTCGACGTTGTTGACGATGGTGGGCTGCATGTACAGGCCCTTGCTGGCCGGGAAGTACGGCGGCTTGAGGCGAGGCATGCCGCGCTCGCCTTCAAGGCTCTCGATGAGCGCCGTTTCTTCGCCCACGATGTACGCGCCTGCACCCCAGCTGAGCACGACGTCGACCGAGAAGTCGGTGCCGAGGATGTTGCGACCGATGAGGTCGTGCGCGTAGGCGTCGTTGAGTGCCTGGGCAATGCGTTCTTGTGCCAGCGCCATTTCGCCGCGTACGTAGAGGAACGCCTGCGCAGCACCGATGGCGTACGCGGCGATGAGGACGCCCTCGATGAGTTGGTGCGGATCGAGCTCCATGAGCTTGCGGTCCTTGTAGGTGCCTGGCTCGCTTTCGTCACCATTCACGACGAGGTAGCGCGGGAACACGTTGGCGGGCAAGAAGCCCCACTTGGTCCCGGCAGGGAAGCCGGCACCGCCGCGCCCCTGCATCTCGGACGTCTTGACTTCGTCGTGCACCTGTTGGGGTGTCATCGACGTGAGCGCCTTACGAAACGCGGTGTAGCCACCGGTACGCACGAAGCCGTCGTAGGTATGTGCGTCGGGCTGATCGAACCGGGTGGTGATCAGTGCAGGACCGGTGGGAACCAGACCGGGTACAAGGTAGTGCTCTGGCGTGTCGCTCATCAGCGGGCATCTACCTTTTTCTGTGCGGCCGCGCCGGTGCCCGCCCAGTTGTCGAGCGTGCGCTGGCGCACCCGTGCGAGCATGCCGTGCGCCGGGAACTCGCCACCGAGTCGGCCATTGCGCAGGTCATCGATGAGCTGATCGAGTTGCTCTGGCTCCACCCTGTTGCGGTAGCGGTAGTTGACGCTGACCGCCGGCGCTTCGGTACACGCAGCAATGCACTCGACCGACTCGAGCGTGAACATGCCATCGGGGGTGGTGCTGCCGGCCTTCACACCGAGCGCTTGCTCGGCGTGTGCCAACAACTCCCATGCACCCGTGAGGTGACACGAGATTCCGGTGCACACGTTCACGCAGTACGTGCCTACTGGCTCGAACTTGAACATCTCGTAGAACGTGGCCGTGCCGTACACCTCGGCAGGGGTGACGCCCACCAGTTCGGCGATGTGCGCCATACCCGCTTGGGTGAGATGGCCCTGTTGTTCTTGCGCGAGATGCAGCAACGGGATGAGCGCGCTCTTGGGGCGCGGCAGGCGAGCGACGATCTCTTTGGCGATCAGCACATTGGCATCACTGAGCCGGCTCATCGGTCGACTTCTCCCAACACGGGGTCGACCGACGAGATGACGGCGACGGCGTCGGCCACGAGGCCGCCGCGCAGCATGTGGGGCATGCATTGAATGTTGACGAAGCTCGGGGCACGAACGTGCATGCGATACGGCGTGGCCGAACCATCGCTCGCGATGTAACAGCCGATCTCGCCGCGGGGGCTCTCGATGGCCACATAGGTTTCGCCCTCTGGCACCTTGAAGCCTTCTGTGAAGATCTTGAAGTGGTGGATGAGCGCCTCCATCGACTCGTCGATGCGAGCACGCGGCGGCGGCGTGACCTTCTTGTTCTGAATGCGATAGTCGCCCGATGGCATGCGATCGAGCACCTGACGAACGATGCGCATGCTCTCGCGGATCTCGTTGAGGCGAATGGCGTAGCGATCGAATGCATCGCCGTAGCTACCGACGATGACATCGAACTCGACGTCGGGATAGTGCAGGTAGGGCATGTCGCGGCGAAGGTCCCAGGCAACACCGGTGCTGCGCAGAATTGGTCCGGTGGCACCGAGCGCGACAGCTTCTTGCTCGGTGATGACACCGACACCTTGCAACCGCTCGCGCCAGATGGGTTGCCCGGTCATGAGCGTGTCGTATTCGTCGAGGCGCGGAGTGATGAGGTCGAGCAAGCGCAGCACGTCGTCGCGCCAACCGGCCGGCAGATCGGCGGCAACCCCGCCGGGCCTGATGAAGTTGTGATTCATCCGTAGGCCGGTGACCTTCTGGAAGAACCGCAGCACTTCTTCGCGCTCTCGCCAGCCGTAGATCATCATGCTGACCGCGCCGAGATCCATGCCATTGGTGGCCATGAACAGTAGGTGGCTGCTCATGCGATTGAGCTCGCTGAGCAGCATGCGCATCCAGACCGCACGCTCGGGAATGTCGTCCTCGATGCCGAGCAGCCGCTCGGTGGCCAGCGAGAACACCAACTCGTTGTTGAGCGGACTCACGTAGTCCATGCGGGTGACGTTGGTGCCACCCTGCAGATAGGTGAGCGATTCGCCGGTCTTCTCCATGCCCGTGTGCAGGTAGCCGATGATCGGCTTGCAGCGCAGCACTTCTTCGCCGCGTAGTTCGAGCATGAGCCGCAACACGCCATGCGTACTGGGGTGTTGGGGACCCATGTTGATGACCATCGTCTGGTCTTCGGCAGGATCGAGCGGGATGTCGCCCAGCTTCGCGGCGTCGGCCTCGCTCATGCGCAGTACCGCGCCAACCTCGCG
>JAYTNH010000389.1:0-3830 GCA_043748395.1 Ilumatobacteraceae bacterium
TACGCGTTCGAGCTCGCGCTCACTCGGCCGCGCAAGCACGTCACGTTGGTGCACAAGACCAACGTGCTCACGTTCGCCGGCGATCTGTGGCAGCGCACGTTCGATGCCGTCGCTGCCGACTACCCGCACGTGGGCACGGCCTACAACCATGTCGACGCAGCGTGCATCTACTTCGTGCAAGATCCGCATCGCTACGACGTGGTGGTCACCGACAACCTGTTCGGTGACATCCTCACCGATCTTGGTGGCGCGGTCAGCGGCGGCATCGGGCTGGCGAGCAGCGCCAACCTCAATCCGGCTCGCACCGGGCCGAGCATGTTCGAGCCCGTGCACGGTTCTGCACCCGACATCGTGGGCACCGGTAGGGCCAACCCTGTGGCCGCCATCCTCAGCGCCGCGCTCATGCTCGACTTCCTCGACGAGGGCGCTGCCGCCGATCGAATCCGTGCGGCCTGCGAACACCCTGGTACCGGCAGCACCACCGAGATCGGTTCACAAATCGCCGCGCAAGTGGCAGGCTGATAACCGCACGACACACGCTCGATACACGAAAGGTCTGCACCGATGCCGATCCAACCCACTCCCAAGATCTGGATGAACGGCGAGCTCGTCGACTGGGACAAGGCCCAGATCCACGTGCTCACTCACACCCTGCACTACGGCACGGGCGTGTTCGAAGGCATTCGCGCCTACGAGACGGCGAACGGCCCGGCTGTGTTCCGCCTCACCGAGCACATCGAGCGCCTGTTCAACTCGGCCAAGATCGTCGGCATGGAGCTCCCGTACACGGTCGACGAGCTGATCGCGGCCACGAAGGCCACGGTTGCCTCCACGGGATTGCCGAGCTGCTACATCCGCCCGATCGCGTACTACGGCTATGGCGAGATGGGTCTCAACACGCTGCCGTGCTCGGTCGATGTGTCGATCGCGTGCTGGCCGTGGGGTGCCTACCTGGGCGACGATGCCGTCAACAAGGGTGTGCGCATGAAGATCTCGTCGTGGACGCGCCACGATCACAACACCATGCCGCCGGCCTCGAAGACCACGGGCAACTACGTGAACTCCTCGCTCGCCAAGGTCGAGGCGCTGAAGGCCGGCTACGACGAGGCGATCATGCTCGCGCCCAACGGCTTGGTTGCCGAGTGCACCGGCGAGAACATCTTCGTCGCCCGCAACGGCATCTTCCTCACACCACCCATCTCGGCCGGTGCCCTCGAGGGCATCACGCAGAACACGGTCACGGCCATCGCCCGCGACCTGGGCTTCGACGTGCGCGTCGACAACATCGCCCGCAGCGACCTGTACATCGCCGAGGAGATCTTCGTGTGCGGCACCGCCGCCGAGGTGAGCGCAGTCAACTCGGTCGACGACCGCTCGGTGCCGTGCCCCGGCCCCATGACCAAGGCCATCGCCGAGGTCTACGCACGAACCGTGCGCGGCGAGGAAGACAAGTACAAAGACTGGTGCGAGCTCGCCGTCTGAACTCGCCGTCCGGCCCTGTTTCTGGGCGGCAATCCTGCCAGCGAAGATTCTGGGCGGCCATTGTGACCGTTTTCGTCACCGTCGCCGCCCGGAGTGTTGTCGCACGGCCGAATCAGCCGTCGCGTTTGCGGGCGGCCATGCCGGCGATGCACTCCATGAACAGGCGGTTGGCCACGTTCACGGTGCAGTCGGCGTGGTCGTAAGCGGGGGCCACCTCGACCACGTCCATGGCCACCACTTTGTGCTGCTGCGCGAGCTTGCGCACCATGCGCAGCAGGTCGGCTGCCACCAGGCCACCCGGTTCTGGCGTGCCGGTGGCCGGGGCATATGCGGGGTCGAGCGAGTCGATGTCGATTGAGATGTAGAGGTATTCGGGCCCGTCGAGCGCCTCGGCGATCGCGTCGGCCATCACCGCCTGGAAACCGCGCTCCCAAATCTCGTCCATGAGGTGCCACCGCATGCCTTGTTCGGCCATCCACTGCCACACCTCGGCAGGTGGCCAGTAACTGCGTAACCCCACCTGCACGAAGTTGCGGCCGGGGATGGCGCCGGAATCGATGAGCCGGCGCATGGGCGTGCCGTGGCTGGCGAGGTTGCCGTCGATGCTGTCGGCGGTGTCGGCGTGGGCATCGAAGTGCACCATGCCGACATTGCCGTAGCCGTACACGTCGGCGACTGCGGTGGCCGACGGCCAGGTGATGGTGTGGTCGCCGCCGATGACGAATGGCACGATGCGCCGGCTGGCGATCTCGTGGACCTTGCTGCGAATGTTGGCGAGGCTGGTCTCGACCTGTCCGTGCGGGCAATACGCGTCGCCGTAATCGACGACCTCGATGTGATCGAACATCTCGAGCTCGAGACCAATGTGGTATGTGCCCGATTGGTAGGCATTGGTGCGAATGCCACGCGGACCGAAACGGGCGCCGGGCCGGTTGGTGGTGCCCAGGTCGAAGGGTGCCCCCACCACGGCAACGTCGGGCTGCCACGCGTCGAGCTGGTCGGTAGACGTGAGCAATGGACGCTGACCGAACGTGAGCACGCTGCCGAACACGTACCCCTGGTCGAGTTGGTCCTGGTAGCCGGGCGGTAGATCGCGGATGTGTTCAGGCATGGCAGCTTCAGGCATGGCAGCACCGTAGTTGGCCGATGGCCAACTGGCCCGAAAAAGCGAAGCGCCCCGAGCTGCGCAGCCAGCCGAAGCCAGCGCGCCGCTCGAGGCGACTCCTGAGTGGGGATGATCCACCTCCGACCGATCCTCGGGTGTTACCCTTCGTCTCGACCAAAGTCATCTCCCGTCAGCGACAAGCGCTGGCGGGAGATCCCGTTTTGCCGACTCCCTCGCCAGTTGCCCGGTCTGTTTGTCAGCGGCGTGCGTACCGCCTCGCCGGTTGCCCGGTTCGACTGCACTCACGTGCTTGTTCAGCTGCCCCGGTTGCCCGGTTGGCATCACTTGCAACGGTTTCGCACCAGCTCGACCTTGCGGTCTTCCTGCTACTCCACCGCCCTCGCCGGCCCACCCGAAAGTGAACCTTTGAGGAATGGATCATCCCTCGCCGGCTCCGCTTTCGCCTCGTGAACCCGGTTGGCCCTCCGCTCTTCGTGACCGCCATTGCTGGCTGCCTCGCTGATCGGCACCGTTCCTCGGGTTCCGGTTGGCGTGCGCTTTCCGGTACGAGGGTCATCTTGCACGACCCATTTCCGCAGGTCAAGAGGTATTTTCGAATCCACAGGGTTATCCACCGAGAATGGCCCATATCCACAGAAGTTTCTTGTTCATCCACCGTTTGCACACAGTTTGTGCACAGGCCGCACGTTGACGCGGGCCGGTTCGTGCGGTTGAATGACGTGGTGACGATTCTCTGCGCCACCACTTCGATCATCATCATTTGCTAGCGCACCTCGGCCCATGCCGAAGTGCGCAACGAGCCGCCCATCTGGGCGGCTCTTTCATTTCCCGAACGAGTTGCCGAAAGAGTCCCATCATGAGCACCGAGTCTGTGAGTCCCGAATCCGTTGAAGTCTTCGACACCACCTTGCGCGACGGCCTGCAGGTAGAGGGCGTGTCGGCCACGGTCGACGACAAGCTGCGCATCGCCGAGCAACTCGACTATCTCGGCGTGCAGTACATCGAAGGCGGCTGGCCAGGCGCCAACCCGAAAGATGTCGAGTTCTTCGCCCGCGCAGTGAACGAGTTGTCACTGACCACCTCGACGCTCGTGGCGTTCGGCAGCACTCGCCGACCGCGTGGCAAGGTCGACGACGACGCAACCCTGCGCAACCTGATCGAGGCGAACACGTCGGCGGTGTGCATCGTCGCCAAGAGCTGGGACTACCACGTGCTCGAAGCG
>JAYTNH010000390.1:0-2450 GCA_043748395.1 Ilumatobacteraceae bacterium
GCTCAATCTCTACAAGCCACCGGGGGTCGCCGAGACCATCGACTGGGCGCAGGCGCTGGCAGCTCTGGGTGTGACCGAGCTCGACGAGCAGACGGTCGAGGTCACGCTCGGCACGGTGCTGAAGTACCGCGAAGATCAAGAGCGGGCCCGACAACACGGTCTTGGACCGATGGTGAAGCAGGCATCGGCGCGGAGCCCTGACGTCGATTGACCACGCTGCGGGCCGTTGAGTTGGGCAACACGCCCGCCGAGCGAATGGCTGTCGCCTTCGTGCGCGTGCTGCGCGGCGTCGGACTCGAGGCGCCGATCTCGAGCGCGCTTACGTTCGTCGCCAGCTTGCACCGCGTGGGCATTGATCAACGCGACGCCGTCTACTGGGCGGCGCGAGCCACGCTGATCCACCGCCCCGAAGACATCGCACTGTTCAACGCGGCCTTCGATGCGTTCTGGCGCGGTGTTGCATCCACCGGGCTCGACGACCCAGACGAGTTGATGCAGATCACGCTCGCCGTCGACGACGACCAGGACGACAACGGCGATGCCGCCGGGACTCCTTCGACCGACCCCACCATCACCATGCGGTTCTCGGCGATGGAGGTGTTGCGCCACAAGGACTTCGCCGCCTACGACGAGCACGAACTGCAGACCGCTCAGCAGTTGATGTCGCAGCTCCGATTCGTCGGCCCACCACGCCGTTCGGCCCGCACACGCTCGGCACGCCGCGGCAGCAGTCCCGACCTTCGCGCAACCATGCGCACGGCCTTGCGGTCGGGCGGCGAACCCATTCGGCGGCACTGGCGCGAGCCGGGCGAGCGTCTGCGACGACTCGTGCTGCTGCTCGACGTGAGCGGTTCGATGGAGCCCTACGCGCGTGCCATGGTGCGTTTCGTGCACGCCGCCGTCGCAGGACGCCAACGGGTCGAGGCGTTCGCGCTCGGAACCCGTCTCACCAGGGTGACCAAAGAGCTCAGTAGCCGCGATCCTGATCTGGCTGTCAAGCAGGCCAGTGACCGCGTGCACGACTGGAGCGGGGGCACTCGGCTCGGGGAAGGGCTGCGGCAGTTCAACGACCAGTGGGGTGTGCGCGGCATGGCCCGCGGTGCCATCGTGGTGGTACTCAGTGACGGCTGGGATCGTGGCGATCCGGTGGTGCTCGCCGAGCAGATGCAACGCCTCCAGCGCATCACATACCAGCTCATCTGGGTGAACCCCTTGAAGGTGACACCTGGCTATGCGCCGCTGGCACGTGGCATGGCAGCCGCGCTGCCCTACGTCGATCACTTCGTCGAAGGTCATTCGCTGGCCGCGATGCACGAGCTCGCATCGGTGATCGCCGCCCGCTCACAACGAAGGAGCAACTGATGAGAGAACTGCTCGACGACATCGATCGGTGGCAAGCAGCCGGCAAGCGGGTGGCCATCGCTCGGGTGGTCGACATCGAAGGCTCGGGTCCTCGCGAGCCCGGCGCAGCCATGGCCGTCAACATCGACGGCGAGGTGGCGGGCAGCGTCAGCGGCGGGTGCGTCGAGAGCGCCGTCGTGGGCGAGGCGCTTGCCATCCTGCACGGCGAGCAACCATCGCGCATCGTCACGTTCGGATTCAGCGACGACGACGCGTTCGCTGTCGGACTCACCTGTGGAGGCACCATCCGGCTGTTCATCGAACCGCTCGACTGGTGAACGAATGAGCATCTACGACGACCTGCAAGCACACCTACGCGCCGACCAACCCGTGGCCCTTGCCACCGTGATCGACGGTCCCAACGTGGGGGCCAAGCTGGTCGTCACGCCCAGCGGAACCCCACAAGGATCGCTTGGCCACCCCGAACTCGACCGCATCGTGGCCCGCGACACCGTTGGCGAACTCGAGGCCGGACGCAGCGGGGTACGGCACTACGGCCCGCAGGGCCAGACCACACCGGAAGATCTCGTCGATACACCCATCGTCAGCGTCTTCATCGAGTGCTGGGCGTCGCCACCGCAGATGTGGATCTTCGGCGCAGTCGACTTCACCGCAGCACTCGCCAAGGTGGCCAAGGTGCTCGGTTATCGCGTCACGGTGTGCGATGCGCGCGAGGTGTTCGCCACTGCGCGACGGTTCCCCATGGCCGATGAGGTCATCGTGTCGTGGCCGTCACCCCTGTTCGTCGAGCGCGGTCACGAACTGGGTTCGCGCGATGCCGTGTGCATCCTCACCCACGACCCGAAGTTCGACGTACCGGCGGTGCAGGGCGCTCTGTCGACCGACGTGGGGTACATCGGCGTGATGGGCAGCCGAACCACGCATGCCAAGCGGCTCGAACGTTTGGCCGAGGTCGGAATCCACACTCCTGAACAGCTGGGCCGACTGATGTCGCCCGTGGGCCTCGACCTCGGCGCCCGGACGCCTGAGGAGACTGCGATCTCGATCTGCGCCGAGATCATCGCCCGTCGTACGGGTCGCACCACGCC
>JAYTNH010000391.1:0-8520 GCA_043748395.1 Ilumatobacteraceae bacterium
GAGGTCGACCACGGCAAAGTTGGGGTACGGCCCGAGCAGTGTCGCCGGACCGACATGGTCGGTCGGTCGCGTGTCGAGGATGCGCGTGGGGGCGGCGAGGGGCACGTACTTCGAAGCGGAGGTGGAGACTGGAATGGATGGGGGAGCCGGGAGTTGTATCTCTCCGACACCGAATGCGTTGTCGGGGCCTGGCGGTCCGCGATCGATGGTGAGGTGGCGAACGAGTGCAGCCAATGGATCGCCGCGAACTGCGAGCCCGTGACCAAGCAGCAGGGCAGCCATGCCGGCGGCCGCCGGCGAGGATGCCGATGTGCCTTGGAAGCACGACCCGAAGATCGTGCTGTAGAAGCACGCCGGGGCGGCGATATCGGGCTTGATCCGGCCATCGGGGGTAGGCCCCTGCGACGAGTAGTAGGCGATGGCCGGTGACGTGGCGATGTCGACCGCTCCCACGGCGAGCAGCGACGGATTGCGCGAGTCGACCACTGGGCCGCTGGCGCTGCCGGCGGCTGACGCGTAGCCCTGCTCGATCGCGCCGCCAGCCAGTGCAATCTCGACCACGTCGGGCATGGCTCCGACGCTGGTGAAACCGTTGCGCTTCATGCGCAGGTAGACGAACGGTTGACTCGGAAAGAACGACAGGTCGGAGGCCTCGATCGGATCGGCGCCAAAGACCTGTGCCGAGTCCACCACGTGAATGGCCGCGCCGAACGGATTGACGGGTATGGGCGTGACGTCGAAAGCCCCGGGGTTGGCGTGCGGGTTGGTGAGGCCGGGGGCAGACAACGTGGTGGGCTGCCAGAACTCGATGGCGTAGTCGGTCTTGTCGGTCACGTACCAATCGGTGGACCAGCGGATGCCGTCGAACCACACACAGAAGCACGATGATTGCGGGCTGCCACGGTCGATGCGTAGCCAGGTGTCGACTCCAGGCCCGTCGTCGAAGTCGACGTACTGGTTCGCGCCCAGGTTCGTGGGCACGCTGCGCTTCAGGTAGTGATCGACGGCCTCATTACCGGCCGAATTGAACCACACCATGTTGTACGCGGCCGCGGCGTCGACCACGGCGTCGAGCGGCCCGCTGCCGTCGCCGGGACCATCCCACGCCGAGCCGAGTGACCTCGTGATGATGCTCACCCCGCTGACGGCGAACCAGTTCACTGCCGCCATGAGGTCGGACACCGACCCAACGGTGGCGATGAAGATCTCGGCCTGTGGGGCCATGTCTTTCACGATCTCGGCAACCGCGACGCCGTGGTCGAGGCCCTGTGACGAATCGATCTCGCCGGCGAGCGTGCACAGGCTGGGGACGAGACCAGTGGTGTCGGCGCAGAACGCGTGGCCGTTGGCCAACGTGGGCACGGGGCCGTGCTCGGCGGGGTTCCACCAGCTCATGTCGAAGTAGTCGATGATTCCCACGCGGACGAGGGCACCTTGGATTCCTGCGGTATGCCACGCCGCAGCATTCGTGACCCCAACCTCTTGGCCGGTGGTCGGTCCGAAGTTGGGCTGCGGCCGTTGGTTCACCCGGCGCGGGCTGCGCGCCTCACGTACTTCGGGAATGGCGGCGAGATCGGCGATGCGTGACGGCGCGAGCGTTGCCTGCACGACTTCACCAGGAATGGCACCGGTGACGATTCCACCGAGCGCACGCACGGCCGCTGCGACGCCCGAGGTTGCCTCGGTGAGAAGTTCGACGGCGAGCAGCGCGGAACGCCCGCCATTGACGCGTGTGCCGGCGGCATCGGCCCGTGCTTGCAGTTGCGGCTCGACTATGCCGTCGCCGATGCCGTCGCCAGGTTCGCCGGCGCGCACTGGCTGCACGCCAACGGCGATGATTGCCGAGCAAGCAGCCGCGACCACGATGGCGATGGAGCCGGTCCCCCGAGTCCGTCGGCCCTTCATCGCGCCACGCTAGCCAGAGGTATCGCGCAAACCCAGAGCGTGGATCGAATACTCTGATGCCGTGCCTGATGGGGTTTCCAACCGTGCGGCCGCCGCTTTGCGTACGGCTCTGGTCGGAAAGGCCGTCACGCGCTTCGAAGCGGTCGAGCTCGTTGGCCCCGAACCTGTAGTCGGCCGCGTCGTCGAGCGGGTCGAGTGCCACGGCAAACAGCTCGACATCCACTGGGACGACGGTCTCATCCTGCATACCCACCTGCGCCGGTCAGGTGTTTGGCACCTCTATCGCGCCGGCGAGAGGTGGCGTCGTTCCGCCGAACGACTTCGGGTGTGCATCACCGTTCCCGGCTGGGTTGCCGTGTGTTTCAGCGCTCCAGTGGTCGAGACGTTTCGCGAGTTCGACCGCTATCGACATCCTGGTTTCGGCAGGCTCGGTCCCGATCTGTGCAGGCAGCACAGCGACCTCACCGAATGCGCCAACCGCATGCTCGACTACTTCGACCCCGACATGGCGATCGCCGAAGTGCTGCTCGACCAACACGTTGTGTGCGGCATCGGCAACGTGTTCCGCAGCGAAGTGTTGTGGGCATGTGGCGTCCATCCGCTGGCCGCTGTTGGCGAGCTCGATGCCGCCGACTGTGACGAGCTCATTCACGCCGCTGCCGGGTTGCTGCGCGCCAACCTTGATCCAACGCCTCAGACCGATTCGGGGTCGGGCGGGCTAGACGCCTACGGGCGCAACGGCCAGCGGTGCTCGCGGTGCGGCGACACCATTCAGGTGGGTCGCGTCGGCGACCACCCCCGGCTCTTGTACTGGTGTCCAGGGTGCCAGGTGCGTTTCGATCCGGCCGCGCACCGCGCACCGGTCGAAGCTGAGCGTCCCATGGATCCACACCCCGCGGCGGCCAAGTTCCTGGCCGAGTTGCCCTGGCGGCGCAACGACACACTCGCAGGCTGAGCCCGACCAGCAACCCCGACCAGCTAGCCGAACAGCGAGTCGAGCACCAGTGTCCAGCCGTCGCCGAGGCTGGTGACTCGATCAGTAGCAGGGTGCAACTCGCCCGTGAGCATCTCGAATGCACGCGTGGCGAGCGCAGTGGCGACCACGTCGCGAACGCTCATGGCCCTCACAACTGCGGCCTGTGCCGACAGCTCGGCCTGATCGTTGTGCGCGAGTTGTGCATGAGCCGCAGCGGCCGCGATGTAGGCGAACACCTCGTCGAGGTAGGTCGAGCCTGGTGCCGCCTCAACTGCGGCGACGTGCTGCAAGGCGAGCTCGGAATCGTGTGAGAGCGCACGAATCAATGCGCCGACGCCCTCGGCGAAGGGATGTCCGGCCGCGAGTTCGTCGATGCTCTCGAACGTGGCGGTCGCCTCGTCGAGTTGTCCGTCCTGAGCAAGTGCCAGCGCAAGGATGATTGCTGGTTCGCGCGGCCCACCACCTGCAGCTTCGACTTCGGTGATCGCGCGTTGCGCCATGCTGATCGCGGTGCGCGCATCGCCGCGGTGCATGGCCGCGCCCGCAACGGCCATGAACGGAAATGGACCGAGCACAGAAGATTCGGCGAGCGCGACGAGTTCTTCGGCGCTGCGTTGTGCTGCGGCAGTTTGGCCGAGCGCTACCTGGCCGCGCAGCAACGGCGCCATCGCCTGCATCATGCCGAAGGTGTCGTTGAGTTTGCGGAACTTGCTGCGTGCCTGCTCGGCGAGCCTCACCGATTCGTCGATCTTGCCGTGCCACAGGCGCAGGTCGGCGCGCAACGTTTGCATCATCGCCGCTGCCCAGTCGTCGCCGCGCTCCTCGGCCTCGTGCTCGACGGTGACCGCCAGCGACTCGGCCTCGACGAAGTTGCCCTCGAAGAACTCGACGAAGGCCAGCAGGCCGAACGCCCAGCCGACCCCGTTGCGGTCGCCGAGCCGCTCGAGCGTGTCGGCAGCATGGTGAAGCTGGGCATGTGCGGCTCGGGTATCGCCGGATAAGAATGCGGCCCACGCGCGGTTCTGTTCGACCCATGCCATGCCGTGCTGGTCGTCCAATTCGCGGTACAACCCGTCGGCTTCACCGAAGTACCATTCGGCATCGGGCAGCACGCCGCCGAAGAGTTCGATGAAACCTCGGGCGCGCAGTGCGCGAGCCAGTTTGTCGGGGTTGTCGGAGTCGCGGAGCAACTCGACTGATCGGCCGAGTTCGGCGCGGGCCAGATCGAGTTGTCCCTTGCGGTGATGCAAGTTGCCGAGCAGGCGCCGCGCATCGCCCTCGAGCACCGCATCGGCACTGATGGTGGCGTAGTCGAGCACTGCATCGATATCGGTGCGGGCGGCGTCGAACGTGCGCTGGTCGACCTCGGCTTCGGCGCGAACCAAATGGAGGTGGGCCAACGTCGCGGCCATGGCCGGATCGGCGCGGATGAGCCCGATGGCACGCGTGGCGTGATGCACGGCGAGCTTCAACATGCCCGACGCAAGGGCCCTGTCGGCCGACGCGGTGAGTAGCTCGATGGCCCTGGCCGCAATGTCGGTGGGTACGCCTTCTACCGGTCCGAGCTCTTGCACCAACTCGGCGGCGCTGGCCACATGGTGGGCAACGTCCTCGGCCGACCGTGCGCCACCTTCGCCCATGGCCTTGGCGACACCTGCATGGCGCAGCGCCCGAGAAGCCTTGGTGAGCGTCTGGTACGCGGCCTCACGCACTGAGTCGCTGCGAAACTCCCAGCGTGAGCCGATCACATCGAGCAGACCGAGGTCGACCAACTCGCTGACCGTTGTCTCGTTGTAGCTCTGGTTGGTCTCGAGCGCAAACCGGACGAGGCTGTAGATGGCGCCGGACGTGCCGAGGATGGCAGCGTTGTCGATGACCTGGCGTTGTTGTGCAGTGAGCTGATCGAGTCGGGCACCGATGAGCGAGCGCAGTGAGTCGGGCAACTCGTCGGCGCCGGCGCCCGACTGAGTGAGTGCCGCCAACTCGTGCAGGAACAGTGGGTTACCTCCGCTGCGATCGAACAGTGTTGACAGCAACTTTGCGTCGGGTGCCAGGTCGCGTAGTAGCTCACTGGCCAGCCGTTCGGTGTCGGCGCGCGACAGCGGCTGGAGGTTGAGCGATACCACCGTGGCCCGGTCGGTATTGGGTGGCCAATTGAGATCGCTACCTGGCCGCATGGCGGTGACCAGTGTGAAGCGACGTCGACCGAGTGACTCGACGAGGGTGTCGAGGAGGTCGATCACCAGTGGATCGGCCCACCGCAGATCGTCGATGCTCAGCACGACCGGCGCCGATTGGGTGATGGTGTCGAGCAGCTTCACGACCGACTGGTGGATGGCGCTGCGGGCGCTGGCCGCGTCGAGTTGGTCGATGGGTGAGGGCAGACCGAGGAGATGTGAGAACACTCCGAGAAAGCGGTCGAGAATCTTTGGGTCGATCTCGGGGTGCATGGTTGTGGCTGTGCTGCGTGCAGCGTCGAGCGTCTCGTCGAGCGTGAGCCCGGGCTCGAGCCCGAGCGAGGCGGTGAGTGCCGTGGCGATGGGCCACCACACATTCGCCTCGCCGTACGGTGCACATGTCCCTTCGAGCACATGGGCGTCGGTGGTGTCACGCACCCAGCGCAACAGTTCGTCGACGAGCCGGCTTTTGCCCACACCGCTCTCGCCGATCACGGCGAGCAACACGCCGCCCTTGGCGCCGATTGCCAGTTCGAGCGTGGAGCGCGCCAAGGCGAGTTCGGCGTCGCGGCCGACCATGCCGACATCGCTGTTGCGCCAACGTCGGGCTCCGGGTGGAGCCGTCGCTTCGATCGCCAGCCAGCCATGCACCGGCTGTTCGCGGCCCTTGGCTTCGAGCTGGCCGGCGCTCTCGTACCGGAACGTGTGTGAGGTGAGCCCGTAGGTGGATTCGCCCACCATCACTCCGCCGGGAGGTGCAGCCGTCTGCAGCCGGGCCGCAGTGTTGACGACGTCTCCCATGGCGGTGTAATCGGTACCGGCGAGCGTGCCCACCAGCACCTCACCCGTGTTCACCCCCACCCGCATGCGGATGTCGGCACCGCCGATGAGCGGCGACGTCGCGACGCGTTCGGCGAGGGTGTGCTGCATACGGAGCGACGCGCGGACTGCGCGTTCTGGGTCGTCTTCGTGGGCGATCGGGGCGCCGAAAAGTGCGAGCAGCCCATCGCCCATGATCTTGTCGACGCGCCCGCCGAACGAGGTGATGTCACCGACGAGTTGCTCGAAGCACGAGTCGACCAGCCGCTTGGATTGCTCGGGATCGAGGTATTCGGCCACGGTGGTGAAGCCGATGAGGTCGGCGAACACCACCGTGACGATGCGACGTTCCTCGGGCTGCCCCGCAGCCACAGCATGGCCGCACGACGGACAGAACCGCGCACCATCGGGAATAGGAAAGGCGCAGGAGGTACACGGCGTCACGCTGACGACTGTAGGGGACAATGGGCGTGTGACCGACGACGATTGCTGTTCTCTCGAAATTGCCGATAAACCAGGAGACATGAACTCTGGGCAGACGATTGCGGCGGGCTCCATCGACGCATTGAAGGTGTATGGATCGGGCGATGGCGAGGTACGCGCGCTCGACGGCGTTTCCGTGTCGTTCGAAAAGGGCCGCTTCACTGCGATCATGGGCCCATCGGGTTCTGGTAAGAGCACGCTCATGCATTGCCTCGCCGGCCTCGATTCGTTGAGCGACGGCTCGGTCTTCATCGGCGACGTCACACTGTCGACGCTGAGCGATAAGCAACTCACCGAATTGCGCCGCACCGCCGTTGGTTTCATCTTCCAGGCATACAACTTGGTGCCCACGCTCACCGCGCTCGAGAACATCATGTTGCCGCTGCTGCTCGGCGGCGCCAAGGGTGATGAGCAATGGATCGATCGGGTGATCGACACCGTGGGCTTGCGCGATCGGCTCAAGCACCGGCCGAGCGAACTGTCGGGCGGTCAACAGCAACGAGTTGCCGTGGCCAGAGCACTGGCCAGTCAACCGACGATCATCTTCGCCGACGAGCCCACCGGCAACCTCGACAGCCGTACAGGCGCCGAGATCCTCGAGTTCATGCGTCTTGCCGTTCGCGAATTGGGCCAGACCATCGTGATGGTGACCCACGACCCGATTGCGGCCGGCTATGCCGATCGGGCGATCTTTCTGGCCGACGGTCGCATCGTCGACGAGATGGCCGATCCGACGTCCGATCGAGTGCTCGATCGGATGAAGCGCTTCGGGGATTAGATCGTGCTTCGGCTCACCCTCAAAAACATCTGGGCGCGTAAGGGTCGCATGCTGCTCACAGCCGTTGCGGTCATTGCGGGTACGGCGTTCCTCAGCGGTGTGTTCGTCTTCACCGACACCATCAAGGGCAGCTTCAACCGCATGTTCGCCGACGCCTACGCGGGCACCGATGCCCACGTGCGTTCGGCCAACGTCATCGAGGGCCAGTTCGGCGAAGAGGTCCGCGACCGCATCAGTGATTCGCTGATCGAAGTGGTTCGGGCTGTGCCAGGTGTGGCCGAGGTACAAGGAGACGTGCAGAGCACAGCGGTCATGACCGCTGCAGACGGAAAAGTTGTAGGCCAGGATGGGCCGCCCAAGTTTGGTGGCGTGTTCTCGGGCTCTACGGCGTCACCGTTTCAACTTGCCAAAGGACGTGGCCCCAACGACGGCACCGAAGTGGTCATCGACCGCAACTCGTCGAAGCAGTCACGCATTGCCCTGGGCGATCAGGTGAGCATCACTGCCATCGGTGCGCCGCGCCTGTTCACCGTGGTGGGCATAGCCACATTCGCTGGCAACGACACATCGGGTGGTGCCACATGGGCGCTGTTCGATCTGAAGACTGCTCAGGACTTCGTGATCGGAAAGCCTGGATTGCTCGATTCGATCGTCGTACGTGGTGATGGCCAGCAAAGCGAGCAGGTGCTCGCCGATCGCATTCAAGCCGTTGTGGGGAGCCCCGAGATCGAGACGCTCACGGGTCAGCAGATCACTGACGAGAACCAGAGCTCGGTCGAGAAGAGCTTGGGTTTCATGACCATCTTCTTGTCGGTCTTTGCGCTGATCTCGCTGTTCGTCGGAAGCTTCATCATCTACAACGTGTTCAGCATCAGCGCGGCCCAGCGTCAGCAAGAGAACGCACTGTTGCGGGCCATCGGAGCCAGCCGCGGCCAGGTGACCCGATCGCTGTTCGTCGAAGCGCTCGCCGTAGGTCTCGGCGGCTCACTGCTCGGATGTGGTGGCGGTGTGCTCTTGGCCGGAGGAATCCTGAAACTGCTGAAAACTGCGGGCTTCGGTCCGAGCGACACGGAGCTCATCATTGGTCCTACCGGCTTCGTCATCACGATCATCGTCGGCGTGGTGGTCACCATGTTGTGCGCCATTGCCCCCGCCATCAGGGCGGGCCGGGTTCCTCCGCTGGCGGCCATGCGCGACGTAGCGACCGATCATGCGGATGTGTCGGCGCGTCGGCTGCTGATCGGTGGGCTGTTGTTGGCGTTCGCCGCCGTCGCCGTCGTGCTCGGACTCACGGTCGACCCGTTGTGGCTCGGCCCGGCCGTGGTGTCGTTGTTCATCTCGCTCATCGCGCTTGGCCCGCTGGTCGCCGGGCCGGTGGCACG
>JAYTNH010000392.1:0-3889 GCA_043748395.1 Ilumatobacteraceae bacterium
CAGCGAGGCCGTTCCGACCGACCCAACCGTGGGTGAGGGCGACGGCGGCGATGTGTTCGCGGCGTACGACTCGTGGTGGTGGGGCACGTGGTACGACCACCAGAACGCCCGCGATGACCGGGCCGAGGCGTTCGCCACCTTCCTCCCTGCCGGCGTGCATTCGTACAGCTACGTGGCCAGGGCCACCACACCTGGCACGTTCGTGGCGCCCCCCACCCGCGCCGAGGAGATGTACGCCCCCGAAACGTTCGGCCGCACCTCGACCGACCGGGTGGTGATCACCGACTAACCCATACACGCTTCTGGGCGGCCGGCGTGACGCAAACCGTCACGACCGCCGCCCGGTTGGCGCTGTTTAGAGTTGCGGGACGACCGTGTATGCCGCTCCGCCGCCACCGGCGATCACGTCGTCGAGCCAGTTGCCTTCGTACACGTCGTTCGGGCCCTGCATGAGGTCGTTCTCGTCGGCACCCTCTGGCGTGGTGACCAGCGTCCAGGCTTGGCGCTTGTACGTCCAGTTGCTCGGGTACAGGCGGTGCGCTTCACGCCACCACTGGGTGGCTGCGTCGGGGTTGACCGTGCGGCGCAGGTACTCGCCGAGCTCGAAGCACGCAGCGGCGCGTGCTTCGTCGGCGCCACGTGGCTGCGAGCGCGCGATGACTTCATCAGCCGACAGTACGAAGCGCGACTCGGCCCCGTTGTTGGCCCAGTCGACAATGGCCGCGCGGTAGTCCTCGGCCATGTCGGGAATGGCCTTCACCTCGCGGAACATGCGATCCATACGCTCGGGCAATCCGTCTGGTATCTCCATGTCGCGCAGTGGGCTGCGCTCGATCGATGCTCCTTCGGCGGGACGCACGATGGTGCCGTTCTCGTCGATCCACACCGCCATGGGAATGTTGACGAAGCCGAACAACTCGTCAGTGATGTGCGTGGTATCGATGAGCGACGGGTGCGTGGGCGCAGCGGCGTCGATCCACTTGTATGTGTGCGCCGGTTCGATGTCGATGGCGACCGTGACCACCGTGACGCCGAGCGACTCGAGTTCTGCGTGGAGTGCCTGCCACCCGGGCAGGCTGGCGCGACAGCCTCAATAACTCGACCAGGCGACCAGCAGCACCTTGCGGCCGTGCAACGCCGACAGCTTGAACGGGTTGCCGTCGCGGGTGGTGAGCGTAGGGTCGGCGGCCACCGCAGTGCTGAGCGCCCGCCCGTTGGTGGTGGCCGGGCCGAGGGCCCACACGCCGTGTGACTCGTCGTGCACCAGTGGCATGCCGAGGCGTTGCGCGGCGATGTTGATGTCGATCGTGCCGTCGGCGTGCAACGAGCCCGGCGCGGGAACGCACACCTCGTCTTGGCACAGACCTTCGGGCTTGGGGTGCCATCCGGTGCGGGCGGCGAAGTCGGCGGCGGTGACGCCGTCGAGCGAGGTAAGGATCATGCAGGCACCGTAGCCGTCAGCGAGCGGTCAACGACCAGACGCAGCGGTGGCGAGATCGTGTGGGCCCGAGCCCAGGTAGCCCTTGGCGGCGCGCACCGCAGTGCCCCACGGTTCGAGCAGGTCGCACAGTTCGCCCACGTCGTCGCCAAGCGCGTCGAGCGTTGGGTGTATCTGCGCGTCGGTGCGCACCTCGACGTCTTCACGCGCTGCTCGTCCGGCGGGCGTGAACCCAACGTCGTCGAGCATGCCGCGGCTGCGCAGCCGCTCGTGCGCAGCGTCGAACTGCGCGTCGGTCCAGGCGCGCGTGCGGCTGTAGCTGCGCATCGGCAGCCCCCAGTACAGCTCGCTCATCAGGCCGATCTCGGTGGCATCGAAGCCGGCTGACACCCACGCCACGGTGTGGCTGTCGCCGCGGAACTCGCGCAGCATGTCGCCCATGCGGAAGATGGCGCCAAGAGGAGTGTCGGGCATGGCTTGTGACCGTGCTCCGGCGTACAACGGCCGACCCTCGGGCCGCAGTGGTTCGACCGCCCGAGCGAGGAGGTCGTGCACTCGCTGCAGCCCGGCGGGAGCTTCGCCAAGGATGCGCACCAGTTGACCGATGGCGCCGCCGTCGCGAGCCGCGCAAATGGTGGTGGCGTCGGTGCGGCTCCACCCGATGGCAACCATCGGAATCACAATCTCGGGGTTGAAAACGGCGAACGCGGCGGCGACGACCTCGCCGGGTACGTGGCCCATCAGCGAGCCGCGGCTGGTGAAGTAGGCCGGGCCGTCGGGCAGTGCAACACCGTCGGCGTCGCCGCCACTTGGGCCGAACCCGAGCGCGACGTAGTTGGCGTGGCACTCGGGCGAGAAGTACACCTGACCGATGACCGGTTCGAGCACCGAACCGAGTCGGCGGGCTTGGGCCGAGCGTGTGTCTGACTGCATCGCGGCACCCTATGCGTCGGGTGGGGTGCGGTGTCGTAGCGTGAGGCGCGTGAGTGCCACGATCGAGATCGCGACCGAAGCAACCGACGAACTGGTCGATGCTCTTGCCCGGCTACTGCCCCAGTTGTCCTCGTCGCCACCGCCATCGGCCCACGAACTCGCCCAGGTGATCGCCGACGGCGACTCCGCGTTGTTCGTCGCTCGCGTCGACGGTCGCATCGTGGGCGCGTTGACGCTGATCATGTTCCGCATCCCCACCGGTCTGAAGGCGTGGATCGAGGATGTCGTGGTCGATTCGTCGGCTCGCGGTCATGGGGTGGGCGAAGCGTTGAACCGCGCCGCGCTCGAGCGCGCCGCCGATCGCGGGGCGAAGGCGGTGAGCCTCACCAGTCGGTCGTCGCGTGAGGCGGCGAATCGGCTGTATCAGCGCATCGGGTTCAGCATCCGCGACACCAACGTGTATCGCTACGACCTCGACCGCTGAGCCTCCGCGACGGAGACGGTGCCGGACCAGCTCGAGAGGTTCGTGAAGTACGTGTGCTCGCAGTCATTGGTCGTTTGATGTCAGGTGTTCGTCGTAGCGTTGGGGTATGGCCACCGGTGACACGCACGGCGTCGGCTACGAGCTGGTCGATGACGATCCGAACGTGTCGGTGCTCCTCGCCACGATGGACACCACCGCGAAGTGGGAGGCAACGCGTCAGCTGCGTTCATGGGAACGCAGCGAGCTCGGCTTGCGGAGCGGTCAACGGCTGCTCGACGTGGGCTGTGGTCTCGGCGAGGCAGCGCTCGCCCTTGCTGACGATCTCGGTGACGACGGCGAAGTGGTGGGTGTCGACGTCTCTGCGGAGATGGTGCGCGTCGCCCAATCGCAGGCCGGCACCGCATCGTGTCGGGTGCGCTTCACTGTTGGCGACGCCTGTTCGTTGGCCGAGCCTGCCGATTCCTTCGACGCCGTGCGATGCGAAAGAACCCTGCAGTGGCTCGCCGACCCGATGGCTGCCGTCGCCGAAGTGGCGCGAGTGGTGCGCCCCGGTGGCCGAGTGTCGCTGATCGACACCGACTGGTCGACGTTCGCGATCGATGTCGGCGACGACGATCTCGCCGCAATCGTTCGGAACGCGATGCGGACCGAGCGAGGTCGGCCCTCCAACATCGGACGGAGACTTCATGATCTCGTGCGCGATGCGGGCTTGGTCCCAGTCGCCAAAGCGGAGGCCACTCATACGTGGACCGCATGGAACCCCGACGAGACGCCCGCACCCGACGGGTGCTTTTCCATGGAGAGCCTCGCCGATGATCTCGTCGCCACCGATCAACTCGCGCCCGCAGAACGGGATCGATTCGTGTCGACGATCCACCAGGCGGCCCGCGAGGATCGGTTCTCGATGACGCTCACGATGTACGGCGTCGTGGCCGCAGCTCCGACGGCATAGAGCCGACGCCCTCGTGTCTGGCGGACGGGCACGCGGACAACATCCGCTACCGCCGGTTCCGCAACCGTCGTGGGGCGCTCCC
>JAYTNH010000393.1:0-23359 GCA_043748395.1 Ilumatobacteraceae bacterium
TTCCACGAGTTGTGGCGCGAGAAGGTGCAGTCACTCGGCGTCGATGACGACATGCAACGATTGTTGCTCGACCGCGATGCGATCGACCAGTTGTTGGCCGATATGCCCAGCCGTGGTGCCGCGTCACACCTGCACGCATGCACACACACCACGTTCTCGTGCAACGTCGTGCAGGGGGCGATGAAGACCAACATCATCCCCGACTTGGTCGATCTCGAGGTCGACATTCGCACGTTGCCCGGCGAAACCGCCGACGACGTGCAAGCGCACCTGCGGGCCGCATTGGGTGACCTTGCCGACACCGTCGAGGTCGAGATGCTTATGAACGACGCGGCCACCATCAGCCCCATCAACACGCCACTGTGGGACAGCCTGCAGCGATCGATCGCGAAGCCGTTCCCCACATCTCGCCCGACGCCGCAGTTGGTGGTGGGCTTCACTGATGCGCGCATCTATCGCCGCATGGGCGCCGTGGCGTACGGGGCCGGGTTGTTCAGCCCATCGCTCGACGCCGGTGACTACGGTCTGCGGTTCCACGGTAACGACGAGCGCATCGACGTCGAGTCGTTGGCGCTCACCACCAACCTGTGGATTGACGTGGTGCGCGACCTGCTGGGCTGAACCCCGTCGCGAGTACGGTGGGCGCATGAAGATCGTCGACGAGAAGTATGTCTCACTCACCACCCATCGCAAGAACGGTGATGCGGTGGCGACGCCGGTGTGGATTGCTCCGCTCGGCGACGGCAGCGCTGGGTTCACCACGGGCAGCGACTCCGGCAAGGTGAAACGCATCCGCAACAACCCTGTGGTCACCATCCGTCCGTGCACCATGCGTGGCACCATCAAGACCCCGGGCGGCCCAACGCCCGCCGAGCTCACGGCAACAGCCCACATCGTCGATGGCGTCGAGTTCAAGCAGGTTCGCTCAGCGATCAAGGCCAAGTACGGCATTCCGGCCAAGCTGATCGGCTTCTTCAGCAGCCTCGGGGCCAAGATCCGCCGTAAGCAAACGGCCGACTGCGGCATCGTGTTGCGCTTCGACGCCTGACCGACGGCCACTTCGCCATGCATGCCGCGACACCCTTCGCCGACCGCCCACTACCCACGTGGTTCGACGATGCCAAGTTCGGCATCTTCATCCACTGGGGCCCGTATGCCGTGCCGTGCTACGCGCCCGTCGACCAAGACATGGGCGACCTGTTCGCCGCGGGCGATTGGGCCGAGGTCTTCAAGTGGAGCCCCTACACCGAGTGGTACCTCAACTCGTGGGCGCTCGATGGCAGCGCCACCGCAGCCCACCACGCGGCCACGTACGGCGACCGACCCTACGACGGTTTCGTCGACGAGTTCCGCGCCAGAGCTGCCGGGGTCGACACGGCAGTGTGGGCCGAGTTGTTCGCAGCTGCCGGAGCGCAGTATGTGGTTCCCGTGACGAAGCACCACGACGGCTTCCTCATGTGGCACAGCGACTACCCCAATCCCACCAAGGCGGGCTGGATGGCCGAGCGCGATCACATCGCCGAGCTCGCCGTAGCCACGCGACAACGCAACATGCGATTCGGCGTCTACTACAGCGGCGGTCTCGACTGGACGTTCGTACCGCCGCCCATCGACAGCTTCATGTCGATGATCCAAAACATCCCCTCGTCGCCCGAGTACTGCGAGTACGCCACGGCGCACATGCTCGAACTGATCGACAAGTTCGAGCCGAGCCTGCTCTGGAACGACATCGCGTGGCCGCCCAACCTCGACCCCAACGAGCTGTTCGAGCGGTACTACGCGCGTGTGCCCGATGGCCTCGTGAACGATCGTTACAACATGCTCGCGGCCCGCGCCGGCACCCTGCACGCCGACTTCGCCACTCCCGAGTACTCGACCAAGGCCACGGCGGGCCGCAAGTGGGAGGTCTGCCGCGGCATCGGTCGGTCGTTCGGGTACAACCGCATGGAGAGCGAAGCCACCATGCCCACTGTCGACGACCTGATCTGGATGGTGGTCGACATCGTCGCCCGCGGCGGCAACTTGCTGCTCAACGTGGGCCCGAGTGCCGATGGCCAGATTCCACTGGCGCAAGTGGTGCGTCTGACAGCGCTGGGTTGGTGGCTGAGGGTGAACGGGGCATCGATCTACGGCACTCGGCCGTGGGGGCCAATGGCGGGCACCACCGGCGACGGACGCGAGGTCCGGTTCACATCAGGCGATGGCGCGATCTACGCCACCGTGCAGGGTGCACCTGCCAACGAGCTGCGGCTCACCGGCATCCCGATATCCACCGGCTCCGAGGTGCGCATGTTGGGCAACACCCGACCGCTGCCGCACGCCATGCGCGGCGACGAGCTTGTCATCGAACTTCCCGATCACCTTCCGGCGTCGCCGGCCACAGTGTTCGAGATCAGATGAACGACTCCACTCGATTGGCCATCTCGACCTGATAGGCGGCGGCGCGTTCGAGTTTGAGGTGTTCGTAGCCGCGGATGCGGTCGGGCAGCGAAGCAATGGCGACGGCTTCGTCGATATTGGCGTCGGTCACCCTCGGAAGCAGGCGATCGATGGCCGTCACGTAGTCGCGCACCAACGCTCGCTCGAGCCGCCGCACCTTGGCCAGACCGAACACGTCGAACGGGGTTCCGCGCACGTGCCGACCGGCGCGTAGCGCCCACATCGCCGGCGTGGCCCATCGACCGAGCCGGATCTTGTTGCGCATGCCCAGTGACCGCAGCATGGGCGGGTGCAGATGCCATTGCATTCGTGCCCCCTTGCCACCCACCGACTCAGCCGCAGCACGTGACTCGGGCAGCAGCAACAAGCGCGCCACTTCGTACTCGTCCTTGTAGGCCATGAGCTTGTGCAGATGTCGGGCGACTGCTTCGGTGAGCCGGGGGTGACCGAGTTGGTCGACTCGTTGCACGACGTCGGTGAACCGGTGCGCATAGCGCGACGACTGGTAGGCGACGAGATCGTCGGCCAGTTGCTCGACCAGTTGTTCGATGTGTGGCCGATCGTCGGCCGATGTTGCGACGGGCGCGGCGAAGCCGGCTGTGTGCTCGGTGCCAGCAGGGTCGTGCGCCCACGCTCGTCCCCAGGCGAATGCAGCCAAGTTTGCGGGCACCGCGACACCATTGAGTGCGATCGCCCGCTCGAGATGGCTGGGCTCGAAGGGCAGGTGGCCGAGTTGGGCAGCTACTCCGAGTAGGAAGACGTTTGCCGTCGCTTGGTCGCCGACGAGGTGCTGAACCAGTCGGGCAGCGTCGGCGCGAACTCGACGCGACGAACTTGCGTCGAGTCGGGACGCCAGATCGGACCTGGGGTACTCGGTTTCGGGGTGGATGACCATCGGCCCGGTGGGCGTGGTGGCCGAGTTGGACACCACCACCGTTCGATCAGGTGACGAGCCGACCACTTGGGCGTCGCTGCTGGCCACCAGTTCGTCGAACGCGAGCAACACGTCGACAGATCCGGCCGTTGCCTTGTTGGACGACCGAGGAGCCCCACGCGACAACCGCACGTCACTCACCACAGGGCCGGCCTTCTGTGACATTCCGGTCTGGTCGAGGCCACGAACCTGGAAGCCGGCGAGCATGCCTGCCGTGCCGATGATCTGGCTCACGGTGACCACACCGGTGCCTCCGATGCCACTGAGTCGGATGGTGCACTCGTCGCTCACCTTGCTCGGGGGCAATGGCGTGTCGGTAGGGGGAGAGGGTATGGCACGTCGCGACGACTTCGAGCGACGCGCGGGCACCACGGTTGCAAACGACGGGCAGTCACCCTTCATGCACGACAGGTCGAAGTTGCACGAGTCCTGGTCGATGCGGGTCTTGCGGCCGAACACGGTGTCGACCGGGTGCACCGAGAGGCAGTTGCTCACGTCGCCGCAGTCGCCACAGCCTTCACACACCCGTTCGTTGATGATCACCTTGAACGGTGGCTTGTCGATGACGGCCCGTTTGCGGTCGCGCCGCTTCTCGGCAGCGCAGCGCTGATCGTGGATGAGCACCGTGCATCCGGAGATGTTGGCGAGCACCTGTTGAGCCTCGATGAGCCGATCGCGGCTCCAGACCTTCACGGTGGGTGGTAGCTCGATGGTGCGGTAGCGGCTGAGTTCGTCGGTGGTGATGATGATCGAGCGCACGCCCTCGGCCAGCAGCGCATCGACCAACGCCGGCACGCTGAGCTGCCCGAACGGCTCTTGCCCGCCCGTCATCGCGACCGCCCCGTTGTAGAGGATCTTGTACGTGATGTTCACGCCGTTCGCTGCCGCCGCTCGCACCGCCAGCATGCCCGAGTGGAACAGGGTGCCGTCACCGATGTTCTGGAACAGGTGGTGGTCGTCGACGAATGGAGCCATGCCGAACCACTGGGCGCCCTCGTTGCCCATGGCCGTGAGGCCGACCAGATTGCCCACTCGGTCGGGTTCCATGAGCATCACCATCGAGTGGCAGCCGATTCCGCTGCCCACCAACGAGCCATCGGGCACATGGGTGGATGTGCTGTGTGGACAGCCTGAACAGAAGTACGGGGTGCGGTTGACCTGGAGTGCGATGAGTTGTCGGGCGGCTGGTGGCTCGGGGGCCAACCGCTCGGGGCCAAGCCGTTGGGCGAGCCGCGTGCGCAGCCGTGATGCGATGGCGTCGGCATCGAGGGTGCCGGTGAGCGGCAACAGGGCGCTGCCATCTGGCCGATGTTTGCCCATGACCGCCGGACGTTCGTTCAGCGAATACAGGGCGGCCTTCACCATCCCCTCGAGCGTCGGGTTCTTCTCCTCGACCACCACCACCTCGGACAGACCGTTCGCGAACTCGCGCACGATTGCTTCGTCGAGCGGCACCGGCAAGCTGAGCTTGAGGAGTCGAACACCTGCCGCGCGCAGTTGGTCGTCGCCGTGCAGCCCCAGGAGGCGGAGCGCCTCGACGGTTTCGAAGTAGGTGTGACCGGTGGCCACGATGCCGAACCAGTCGTTGGGCCCGCGCACCGCGATGGTGTTGAGGTGGTTGTCGACGCCGTAGCGGCGGGCGAGCACCAGCCGAACATCTTGGAACTCGCGCTCGAGGTCGAGCGTGAAGGGGGTGAGCAGCGAGCCAGAAGGCCGTGGCACGAAGGTGTGGCCGTCGATCTCGATGGTCGGAATGATCGGCCGGATGCGGTCGGTGGCGAGTTCGACGGTGCCGCTGCCATCGGCAACGCCTTCGACCACCTTGATCGACGTCCACAAGCCGCACGCCCGCGACAACGCGATGGCATGACGGCCCAGATCGATGGCCTCCTGCACGTCGCCCGGATAGAGCACAGGAATGTGCAGGTCGACCAGCGTTGCGTCACTCGATGATGGCAGTGTGCTGCTCTTCGCGGCAGGGTCGTCGCCGACCAGAGCAACCGCTCCGCCGCGCGCCGCAGTACCGGCGAAGACGGCATGGCGCATGGCATCGCTGGCCCGATCGAGCCCTGGCGCCTTGCCGTACCAGATGCCGATGACGCCTTCGAACCGAGCGGAATCGACGGTGACAGCGAGCTGTGAGCCCATCACTGCGGTGGCGGCCAACTCCTCGTTCAGGGCAGGCTGGTGTACCAAAGTGAGGCCGTCGGCAGCCGCAATGGCCCCAACGCCAGCGATGTCGCGGTCGTATCCGGCCAACGGGCTACCGGGATAGCCGGTGACGTACGCGGCGGTGTTCCAACCGGCGCGCCGATCGGCGCGGAGCTGTTCGAGCGGCAGCCTGGCCAGCGCCTGCGTGCCACTGAGGAACACGCGCCCGTCGTCGAGACGGTACCGGTCGGCCAGCTCGTAGTTCGTCGTCACAGCTAACCGCGTCACAGCCACCCGTCGAGTCTGTCACTTTCGAAGTTGGCGCGCGAGCGGGCACAATCGGGTGATGCATACGGGAGGCACTCCGGCCATCGTGGCGCTCGAGCGCGCTGGTGCCCAGTTCGCGGTGCATCACTTCGATCACGATCCCGCTGAGCGGCACTACGGAAGTGCTGCAGCAGCTGCGATCGGCGTCGATCCTGATCGAGTTTTCAAGACGTTGTTGGTGAACGTCGAGGTGGCGAATGGCGTTGTCGAGACCGTGGTGGGCATCGTCCCGGTGAGCGGTCAGCTGTCGCTTCGCCAGATGGCATCGTGCGTCGGTGCCAAGCGCGCCGAGATGTGCCCGCCGGCTCTCGCCGAACGAATCACGGGCTACGTCGTCGGCGGCATCAGTCCGTTCGGTCAGAAGAAGCAGTTACGCACGGTGATCGACGAGACGTGCATTCTGTTCGACACGGTGTATGTCAGCGGGGGTAAACGCGGTATCGACATCGAGATCGCTCCCCACACGCTGGTCACGGTGCTCGATGCCGCCGTTGCCGCGATCGCCTCGCCCTAGCGCCGCACGCGCAACTGTGCCTCGATGCGGGCAACCCGTGTGCGCGCCGATGGATGCGTGGCGGCGATGCGGTCACGCCAGGTGAGTGGACGCGCGGCGCGGTCGACCAGCGCAGCGCGGCGCAGCGCCATGGCCAGTGGCCGACCGAAACCCATGCCGACGGCACGTTGGTCGGCCTGGAACTCGGCGTTTCGGCCCACCGCATTGCCAATCGCGTTGCTCACCATGAGCCCGCTGAGGAACACCCACGACACCGACTTGAGGATGACCCCGATCAAGCGTCCGATCGCCGCCGCGGCAGCCGAGTCGCGGGCAAAGCTGCCCATTGCAGCCGTGGCGACGTTCTGCAGGAAGAACCCGAACCGGGCCAGGGTGAGCACCGGCACGCTGAGCCACTGGCCAACGCTGAGCGCCACGGTGTGGAAGCCGAGGTGATGGCTGAGCTCGTGAGCGAGCACGCCGGTGAGTTCGTCGCGCGGCAGTGTCTGGGCTGCGAATGAGGTGACCACCACGAGGTGCCCACCGCATGCAAACGCATTGAGGTCGTGGGACGGCAGTACCACCACCACGTATCGACCCTGGGGGAGTCGGTTGGCTTGCAGCACTGAGCGCCACGATGTATCGAGCAGGGACCACTCGTCGCGCGTCGGCCGGCGCGCACCGATGAGCGGTGCGAGCACGAACACTTGAAATGGTCGCCAGAACAGCAGCACCGCCATTGCCAAGTACCCCAGCGCGAACGCGATGAATGACACGTGCCACACCATGCGGATGGGCAGCCAGAACACCGCCAACGCCACGAGCCACAAAGGCACCAGGGCGAGCACGGGCAAGATTGCCGTGATCGCAGACAGATCGACGCGCCGCCGTGCCGCGATCATGTCGAGAAGGCTGCCATCATCGTGTACACGATACGAGCCGTATACCGTGCGCGAGTCGCACAGTTCGGCCGCGGTCGGTGACGCTCGACCACGCTCCGTCATCGTGCCTGTCCGCGTCAAGGAATCCGCAGGAATTGTCTCATCCCCCTAACGTTCGATGCCGATCACTAACGTGGCCACCAGCAGCGCGCCCGGAGCGGGCGGTCTGGCGGCGGATGGCCCGGCGCAGGACGGGAGGGTAAGTCGCAGTGTCGACAACGGCAGCATCGTTGGTTGAAAGCGCTGGGCGTTCGCGTTCAGTTCGCGACCTCCTCGACGATGCGCGGGCGGCCGAAGGCGACGATCTGCCGCGAGCCAGGTCGTTGGTGCAACAAGCACGCGTTCGCGCCCGTTCGGCAGGCGACGATGCTGGTGAATCCGAGGCGCTCTACCGGCTTGCCAGCGTGTCGTATGCGTCGGGTGCCGTCGACGACTCGTTCGCCGTTGCCCTCGAGGCGCGTGAGCTGGCCCGAAACTGCCAGGCCACAGTGGTCGAGGTGTGGGCGCTCAACCTCATCAGCATCGTCCACTACAACGCCGGTAACTTCTCCGATGCCCTGTCGTGTTCGCTGCAGGCCCTCGAACTGTGTCGTACCATCGATCGACGCGAAGACGAGGGCAACCTGCTCAACACCATCGCAGTCATTCATCACAGTCTGCGCGATACCGATCGGGCCATCGTCACCTACGAGGCGGCGCTCACCGCCAACAAAGATCTCGACCGCCCCGACTTCGACGCAATCACGTTGGCCAACATGGCCAAGGTTCGCGCGGAACGAAACGAGAACCTGCTGGCAGTAAGCCTCGGTGAGTCGGCGCTCGCACTGTCTCGCGAACACGCTCCCGATGTCGTGCCCGACATCCTTGCTCGCCTGGCCGAGGCATACGCGTCGATCAGCGCCACCGAACGCGCCACCGCATGCCTCGATGACGCTGACGCGATACTGCGCGATCGCGCGCTCCGCAAGCTCGACGTCGCACCCTCCGCGGTCATCGCTGTGCGCTTGGCTCGCGGGCGGGTGTCGCTCAGACAGCTCCTCTACGACCAGGCACTCGAGATGTTCCATCAGGCGCTCGATCTCGCCAACGAGGCCGTCATTCCCGAGGCGTCGCTGCAAGCTCATCAGCTGCTCGGCCAGCTCTACAAAGATCTTGGCCGCTTCGAAGAATCGCTGACCCACCACGAGGCCCGGTTCGCGATGAACGAAGAGCTGTTCAATCGCGGCACCGATCTGCGCATTCGCACGCTGCAGATCGCGCACGACACCGAGGCAGCGCGCCAACAGGCCGAGATCTTGCGGTTGCGAACCAGCGAGCTCGAGGCCATGGTGCGTGGGCGCACGCACGAACTCGAGGCCAACCAACTCGAGGCATTCCAACGTCTCGCCGTGTTGGCCGAGTTCCGCGACACCGATACCGGCGAGCACACCATCCGCGTGGGCGATCTGTCGGCGGCGATCGCCGCCGAGATCGGTCTGGATCACGACTGGGTCGAGATGCTCCGCCTCGCCGGCAGATTGCACGACATCGGCAAGGTCGCTGTGCCCGACGCCATCTTGCTCAAGCCCGGGCCGCTCACCCCCGCCGAGTTCGATGTCATGAAGACGCACACCACCATCGGGGCCGAGATTCTGTCGGGCAGTAACTCACCGCTCATCCAGCTCGCCTCCGAGGTGGCGCTCAATCACCACGAGCGGTGGGACGGCACCGGCTACCCCAACGCCCGCGAGGGCAACGACATCCCGTTGTGCGGTCGCATCGTCACCGTCGCCGACGTGTACGACGCGCTCATCAGCAAGCGCACCTACAAGCATGCCTGGTCGTCGATCGACGCAGTGCGGTACATCGTGGGCGCTCGAGGGTTTCAGTTCGAGCCGCGTATGGTCGACGCGTTCTTACAGGTGATGGTCAGGACCGATCCGTCGCTGCAGAGCGAGATCGATGAGCTGGCGCTCGGCCAGACAGTGCCTGGCTGACCCACTCACCCACCAACGTGGCCAACTCGTCCAGATTCATGTCGAGCCGATCGTGGCGCAACGCATGGCTGAATGACGACACCGTGCCGAGTACGCCGATCGCGTAGAACCGTGGATCACCATCGGGCACCACGCCGTCGTGTTGTGCTTCGATGATGAGCCGCACGACGTCGTCGGCGTACACGTCGCTGCCCTCCTGCAGCACCGACGCCAACTGTGCGTCGGTGCGCTCGACGTCGAGCAGTGCGAAGTACGACCGGTGTGCCGCCATGAATCGCAAGCTGGCCTCGCTTCCCTGGCGGATGCGAGTGATCGGATCGGCGGATGCATCCATCGCTGCTGCCTGGGCGCGCCGGAGTCGAAGTCGCATGGTGCGCACCAGTTCGGCGAACAGTGACTCCTTGGTGGGGAAGTACCAGTAGAACAAGCCCTTCGCCACGCCTGCTTCGGCGCAGATGTCGGCGATACGGGTGTCGGCGTACCCCCGGGCCGAGAACAGTTGCTCGGCAACGCTGAGCAACTGCTGCTTGCGTTCGATGCCCTGATCTGTGTGTCGACGACGTGTTGCCACACGGTTAGTCCAGCAGGGCTTGACTGGCGGGTCAATCTGGCGGGTGCCGTACACTCGGCGAATGGCGGCTTCTCGATCCGACCGCATCACCGAACGTGAGCGCAATCCGAAGTGGAAGAACGATCCACTCCGCATCGAGATGGCCGAGTGCATCAACTGCGACGCGTGCCTGCGCGCGTGTCCGCGCCCGTTCGGTGCCATCTTCAATTTCGGCCCCGACGTGGTGATCATTCCCGAACTGTGCAGCGGTTGCGACAAGTGCCTGCCGGCATGTCCGGTGAACTGCATCTACCCATTCCCCGATTGGCAGGCCACCGGATCGCCCCCCGAGTGGTGGGATGAGCCGCTCAGCGACAACGATCCCTACATCTAACAAGGCATCTAACAGGCATCTAACAAGGCATCTAACTGGCATCTGACAAGGCATCTAACAAGGCATCTGACAGGCATCTGACCGGCAGCGCACCGCGGCATACTGAGCCCATGAATGCACCAATCATCGAAGGCGCTGAGCCATGGTCTCATGTCGGAACAAGCTCACACGGCATGCTCGTACTCCACGGGTTCACCGGTAACCCGGGCTCCATGCGCGGGCTTGCCGAGGCATTCGCCGCAGCCGGCTTCCATGTCGAGATGCCGTTGCTGCCAGGCCATGGCACCTCGGTCGACGACATGTTGCCCACTCGCTGGGCCGACTGGGCGGGCGCAGCCGAGGCCGCCTATCAACTCCTCGCGTCGCGCGTCGACAAGGTTGTGGTCGCCGGCCTCAGCATGGGTGGCGCGCTTACCCTGCGCCTCGGTGCCGATCATCCCGAGGTCGCCGGACTGGTGTGCATCAACCCCGTCACGCAACCGCAGGCGGCCGAGGTGGTGCAGATGCTCAATGACATGGCCGACGGCGGTACCGAGGTGATGCCCGGCATCGGGAGCGACATCGCCGACCCCAATGCTCACGAGAGCGCCTACAGCGGCACGCCGGTGCGGCCATTGGTGTCGTTCCTGTCTGAGGGCCTCACCCCGCTGGCCCCCGAGTACCCGGACATGTCGGTTCCGTTGCAGTTGTTCAACTCACCCCAAGACCACGTGGTCGATCCGTCGCAGGCCGAGTTTCTTGCCGAGACCTACGGTGGGTCGATCGAGCGCATCACTCTCGCGCGCAGCTATCACGTCGCCACGCAAGATTTCGACAAAGAGCTCATCTTCACTTCTGCCGTGTCGTTCGCCCAGCGCGTCACGTCATGACCGCCTCCGTGGTGATCGCATCGTTCCCCAGCCCGCCGAGCGGGGAACTCAGCATCGGTCCCGTATCCATCCACGTCTACGGGCTCATTATCGCACTGGGAGTTGTCGCGGCTGTCTGGCTGTCGGGTCGCCGGCTCGAAGCCCGCAAGGCTGGCACCCGCGACGACATGAGTGCCGTCGCGGTGTGGGGTGTCACCGCAGGTATCGTCGGCGCCCGCCTCTATTACATCGTCACCGACAAGAGCGATCCGTGGCGTACACCTGGCAAGTGGATCAAGATCTGGGAAGGCGGACTTGGCATTCCCGGGGGCCTGCTCGGTGGCATCGTCGTGGGTCTGTGGGCGGCTCATCGACGCGGCATCTCGCCGGCGATCATGGCCACGGTCACGGCACCAGCGCTGCCGCTCGCACAGGCCATCGGCCGCATGGGCAACTACTTCAACCAAGAGCTGTTCGGTCGCCCCACCACCTTGCCGTGGGCGCTGCGGGTCGATGCCTCCACGGCACTCGACGCCGGCTTTGCGGCGGGCACCACGTTCCACCCCACGTTCTTGTACGAAGCACTGTGGAACCTGGCTCTGTGCGCATTGTTGCTGTTCATCGATCGGCGTTTCAGGTTGCGACCCGGTCGGCTGATGGCCGTGTACCTCGCCGGATACTTCGCCGGCCGATTCTGGGTCGAGGGTCTACGCATCGACGCCGCAAACAGTGCTGGTGGGCTGCGGCTCAACCAGTGGGTGGCGCTTGCCGTGGTGGTGATCGCGCTCGGCTATCTGTCGCTCGCGCGTTCACGCGAGTCGTCCGAGCCCGAGGTCGTGGTAGACGCCGACTACGTTGCACTGGATGACTGACGTCGTACTTCTCGAACACCGCGATCCTGGTATCGCCATCATCACCCTCAACCGGCCCGAGCGGCTGAACGCCTGGAACGGCGAACTGGCCGGTCGCTACTTCGAACTGCTCGATCAGTGTGCGGCCGATTCCGATGTGAAGGTCATTGTTGTCACCGGGGCCGGCCGCGGCTTCTGCGCCGGTGCCGACATGGACACGTTGCAGGGCATCGGCAACACCTCAGGCGGAGCCGAGAGCGCCGCCGGTGGGCGCGCTCAGCACTTCACAACCAGCATCCCCAAGCCCGTGATCGCCGCTGTCAACGGGGCGTGTGCGGGTATCGGTATGGTGCAGGCGCTCATGTGCGACGTGCGGTTCGCCGCTGCTGGCGCCAAGTTCACCACCGCATTCGCGCGGCGTGGACTCATCGCCGAGTACGGCATGTCGTGGGTACTCCCTCGCCTGGTAGGCACTGCGAATGCGCTCGATCTGCTCATGTCGGGGCGGGTCATCCTTGCCGAGGAGGCCGTCACCATGGGCCTGGTCAACGAGGTCGTGCCCCCCGAGCACCTGCTCGACCGAACCCTCGAATACGCAGCCGACCTCGCGGTGAACTCGTCACCGACATCGATGGCGGTGATGAAGCGCCAGGTCTACGCTGACGCTACGCGCGGATTGGCCGAGGCCACCGACGATGCTGTCGAGTTGATGAAGGCGTCGTTGCGACGCCCCGACTTCAAAGAAGGTGTCGCCAGCTTCATGCAGAAGCGACCGCCGCAGTTCGGTTCAGTGGTCGAGGGCGCGTAGCTGCTCGGCCAACACCTCGGGAATCACCGGGTTGAAGAACTCTTCGCACGCCACCTCGGCGGCGGCGATGAACCGTGTCACTCCGGCGCTTCGCCACGGTGACACGATCTCGAGGTTGAACCACGCGTGGGGCCATTCGCCGCCGTCGACGGGCTGTTGGTTCAGCCACATCATGTAGGGCAGCGGCATGTCGTAGAGGCGGTCGAGTCGGCCGAACACGTCGACGAGGAGCGCCGCGAGGTCGGCGCGGCCGGCGGAGTCGAGCGACGCCAGATCGGGCACGAGTTCGGCTGGCGCCAGCGACAGAGCGATGGGGTAGGTGGGGGCGAAGGGAACGACTGCGCTCCACGAGCCGGCCTGCGCGACCAGTCGGTCGCCCGGCGCGTGGTCGGGTGCCCACTTGGCTTCGAGTCGGCGACGGGGGCGGTCGGGAACGTGGTCGTAGGCGTACACCTGGCCGTGCGGGTGAGCGATGGTGGCGCCTACCTCGGCACCGCGGTTCTCGAACACGAGCACGTAGTCGACGTCGTCGCGCGCCGCGAGCGCGACAGACCGAGCGGCCCACAAATCGATCACCTTGCGTGCGCCGTCGACGCCGAGCGAGGCGAAGGTTGCGTCGTGTTCGGGGGTGTAGAGCACCACCTCGCACCGATCGCCCTGCATCGCCGGCCACCGGTTGGCGAACCAGTGCACGTCGTACGGCTCGGGTGCCTCGATACCGCCTGGGCAGAACGGGCAGCCGGTGGACGGCAGGTTGGGCCGCGCCTGTCGGGTGCCGACAACGTGCACGACCGTGCCGAGGTAGGGATCGATTCGAGTATCGGACGTGCCGGGCATGGCGTCAGTCGGAGATTCGTGCGCCGGTAGCGGTGTCGAACAGGTGTAGCGCCGAGTGATCGGGGACGAGCGATACATCGTGGCCGGTGCGCAGCTCGTTGAGGCCTTCGGTTCGAGCAACCACCTCGACATCGGGGTGACCGGTTGGCGTGCAATACAGGAACGAGTCGGAACCGAGCTCTTCGACAGTGATGATGGTGGCGTGCATTCCGGTGCCGTCGGGGCTGACACGGAGCCCTTCAGGCCGGATGCCAACGGTGATGCGGTCGCTGGTGAGCTGTGTGCGGTGCGCGGGTGCCAGTGGGAGCACCAGCGAGGCATACTCGGCGCCCTGTTCGGTGACCGCGCATTCGAGCAGGTTCATTGCCGGCGAGCCGATGAAGCCGGCGACGAAGGTGTTGACCGGGCGGGTGAACAGCTCACGGGGTGAGTCGCATTGCTGCAGCAAACCATCCTTGAGCACGGCGACGCGATCGCCCATGGTCATCGCTTCCACCTGGTCGTGCGTCACGTAGACCGTCGTGACACCCAACCTGCGCTGCAGGGCAGCGATCTGGGTGCGGGTCTGCACCCGCAGCTTGGCGTCGAGGTTCGACAGCGGTTCATCCATCAAGAACACCTGTGGCTGACGCACGATGGCTCGTCCCATCGCGACGCGCTGGCGCTGGCCACCTGAAAGCTTCGCCGGCTTACGGTCGAGGAACTCCTCGAGGTCGAGCAGTCGAGCAGCTTCGAGCACGCGGGTGTTGATCTCGTCCTTCGGCAGGCGCTTGATCTTCAAGTGGAACCCGATGTTTTCGGCCACCGACATGTGTGGATACAGCGCGTAGCTCTGGAACACCATGGCGATGTCGCGTTCGCGAGGCGGCAACATGGTGACGTCGCGATCTCCGATGAACACCGATCCGCCGTCGATGGGCTCGAGGCCGGCCAGCATGCGCAGCGTGGTGGACTTGCCGCACCCCGACGGACCTACGAGCACGAGGAACTCGCCGTCGGCGATCTCGAGGTCGAGCGAGTCGACCGCTGGTGCGGCGCCGGGGCTGTAGATACGGCTTGCGCCGGCGAACGTGACGGTAGCCATCAGGCTCTCCTGCTTTCTTCGTAGTCTGTCGTATCGGTGAAGAGCGGGTCGGCCAGGATCAACCTGCCCACTCGATCGCTCAGGATGGCACGTGCGGCCGCGGGGAGAAGTCGATCGGAGATGAGCACGGAGGCAACGTCGAGTGCGGATTGCGAGCTGAGGCCGGCGATGCCCCACTTGGTGTGGTCGGCGAGTACCACGAGGTGCTCGGTCGACGACACGAACGCCCGATTTGTTTCGGCTTCCATGAGGTTGGGGGTGGTGAAGCCGGCCCGCTCGCTGATGCCGTGCACCCCCAGGAAGACTTGATCGAGGTGCAGCGAGCGCATGGTTGCTACTGCCACGGGTCCGACGAGTGCGTCGGAGGGCGTGCGCACACCTCCGGTGAGTACAACGGTGCGGTCGGGTCGTTGGGCCTGATGTAGCACGTCGGCGACTCTGACCGAGTTGGTGACGACGGTGAGATCGGCGACCTCGACGATGTGGTATGCCAGTTGCCATGTGGTGGTGCCGGCCGTGATGCCCACAGCTGTGCCGGGGCGCACGAGCGACGCGGCCGCCATGGCGATCGCGTGCTTCTCGGCTGTGTTGCGCAGCGACTTGGCCTCGAAGCCGGGTTCGTCGGTGGTGCGCTCGTCGCGCAGCGCGGCACCGCCGTGCACTTTGTCGAGCAGGCCGGCTTCGTCGAGCGTCTCGAGGTCGCGGCGCACGGTCATATCGCTGACACCCAGCAGCAGTGCCAGATCGCTCACCCTGACCGAGCCGCGCCGGCGCACCTCGGCGACGATCACCTCGTGACGCTTGCGGGCCAGCGCGCGTGACGTGCCACCGTCAATCGCGATGAGCTGGTCGGGCATGAGCGAATCTTGCCCCAGCCCGGCGCTCACGTCAACAGAATCGAACACATTTCGCGCACCTAAGTGTGCAGTTGGGAGGCTAACGCCCCGTAAGTGAACAGAATCTGTGTGAAAAGTGAACATTCGACTTGACAGTGGGTCAGCAGCGTGGGATGTTCTACACAGATCACTCATCACCCCAGGGGGAAAGCAATGTCAGGAACGTACGAATCCTCACCCAGTCCTGCCGACGTCGGGTTCTCCGTCGTCTCGCGTCGCAGCCTGTTGGCCGGCGCAGCCGGGATCGTCGGCGGCGGTGTGCTGCTCGCAGCATGTGGCTCCGACGAAAAGGCCAACGACGGCACCGCCGCCGCTGGCGTGCCTGCCGATGTCGGCACGGTCACGATCGGCTTGAACGAAGCACCCACGGCCGGCAAGCCGTTCGACTCGCTGAAGGCAGCGGTCGACTCGACCGGAATCACCACCACCATCAACGGCGTCGATCACAACTCCTTCCAGGAGAACATCACCACCTACCTGGCTCAGCCAGAAGATGTGTTCACCTGGTTCGCCGGCTACCGCATGCGCTTCTTCGCCGACAAGGGTCTTGCCGGCGACGTGAGCAGTGTCTGGGAGAACCTGCCCGACATGGCCGCCAGCTTCAAGACCGCAGCCACCGGCAACGACGGCAAGCAGTACTTCGTGCCGCTGTACTACTACCCATGGGCCGTGCACTACCGCAAGAGCGTGTTCGCCGAGAAGGGCTACACCGTTCCCACCAACAAGGCCGAGCTCGTTGCGTTGGCCACCAAGATGCAAGACGATGGCCTCATCCCGTTCGCCTACGCGAACGATGGCAAGTGGCCGGTGCAGGGCACGTTCGACATCTTGAACATGCGCATCAACGGCTACCAGTACCACGTCGACCTGCTGGCCGGCAAAGAGAGCTGGACCGACGAGCGCACCAAGGCCGTGTTCACCACATGGGCCGAGTTGCTCCCGTTCCACCAAGAGAACCCGAACGGTCGCAAGTGGGAAGAAGCCGCCACGGCACTCGAGAACAAGGAAGCCGGCATGTTCTACCTCGGCACCTTCGTCGCCAGTAACTCCACCGATCAGGAGTACCTCGACGACCTCGACTTCTTCAACTTCCCGGCTCTCGACGATGCCATCGGCGCCGATGCGCTCGATGCACCCATCGACGGGTTCATGATGGCCGCCAAGCCGAAGAACGAAGCGGGTGCCAAGGCCCTGCTCGCCGGCCTCGGTGCTGCAGCGGCGTTCGATGCCTACAACAAGGTGAACCCGAGCAACGTCGGTGCCAACGGCAAGGTCGACCAGTCGGCCTACACCGCGGTGCAGAAGAAGTCGGCCGAGTTGGTGGGCGCTGCGAAGAACATCGCTCAGTTCCTCGACCGTGACACCAGCCCTGACTTCGTCTCGAACGTCATCGCCGATGCCTTCGCCAGCTTCCATACCGACCCGACACAGATCGACTCGATCCTGAAGACCATCGAAGAGCAGAAGTCCGTCTACCTCTAGAGCAAGTGGAAGACTGACGCTCATGTCCTCTGAAGCGGTGACGACGACGCCCCCCAAACGGGGGCGTCGTCGCCGTTTCAGCACCCTGTCGCGTAGCGACAAGCTCTGGCTTGGGGTGATGGTCGGTGTACCCACCACAATTCACATCGTCTTCGTGTGGATCCCTGCGCTCTCAACCATCCTGCTGTCGTTCACCAAATGGGATGGCCTCGAGCTCGGTAGTTGGAAAGTGCTCGGCGCGCGCAACTACTGGACCATCTTCACGGTGCTCGAAGACAAGTTGTTCCCTGCGCTGTTCAACAACCTCGTGCTCCTCGTGTGGCTGTCGTTGTGCAGCGTGGTGGGAATGTTGCTTGCCTACCTGCTCGACAAGGGTGTCCGCGGCACTGCCATCTACCAGAGCATCTTCTACATGCCGGTAGTGCTGTCGCTGGCGGTCGTTGGCTTCATCTGGAAGAGCGTCATGTTCAGCCAGTCGCAGGGCATGCTCAACCTCGGGCGCGACAAGCCCATCGACTTCGTCGGTAACGCCGACAAGATCTTTACGCTGCATCTGCCCTTTCTCGACAACCCGGTGGGCTTGTCAAAGAACTTTGCGGCACTGCTCATCGCAATGGCGTGGCGACACATCGGGTACGTGATGGTGCTCTACCTGGCCGGGCTCAAGAGCGTCGACCCGTCGCTGCGCGAGGCAGCGTCCATCGATGGCTGCAACGAATGGCAGAGCTTCCGACGCGTCGTGTTCCCGGTGATGAAGCCGATCAACGTGGTCGTCTTCGTCATCACGGTCATCGAGGCGCTGCGTGCGTTCGACATCATCGTGGCGCTCAAAGAACCTGTGGGCACTTCGGTCATGGGTGTACTGGTGAAAGACAACCTGGTCGGCGAGGGTGGCGGCAACGTGGGCCTCGGTTCGGCGTACGGCGTGGTGTTGTTGTTGTTGTGTCTTGGGTTCATTGTGTGGTACCTCGTCAACCACTATCGAGAGAACGAGTTATGAGCGGCGACCTCACGCTCGTGCAACGCAAGCCGGGCTACTCGAAGCCGCTGCGCATGGTCATGTACGGCTTCTTGTCGGTGCTTGCGGTCGCATGGCTCGTGCCGGTGGCAGGCGCTATGTACGCGTCGGTGCGTCCGTATGCCGAGACGCAACGCAAGGGCATCTTCTCGTGGCCCGACTCGCTCACGCTGTCGAACTACAGCGACGCCTTCACCCAAGGCGACATGCGTAAGACGTTCTACAACACGGCGTTCATCGTCATTCCGGCCATCGTGCTCATCTTGTTGTTCTCGAGTTTCATGGCTTTCGCCGTCAGTCGTTTCAGCTTCCGGTTCAACGTCGCGCTGTTGTTGTTGTTCACTGCTGGCAACCTGCTGCCAGCGCAGGTGTTGTTCCAGCCGCTCTTCCAGATCTTCAAGAACATTCCGTGGCCGAACTTCCTCAGCGACACCGACACGGGCAATCTGCTCGGCACCAAGATCGCAGTCATCATCGTGCACGTCGCGTTTCAGACCGGCTTCTGCACGTTCGTGCTCGCCAACTACATGAAGACGATTCCCAAGGAGCTCAACGAGGCGGCGCTCATCGACGGCGCGAGTGTGCCGCGCATGTTCTTCCAGGTCATCTTGCCGCTGTGCCGTCCGGCGCTTGCCGCCCTCGCCACGCTCGAATTCACCTGGCTGTACAACGACTTCTTCTGGGCAGTCGTGCTGCTCAACCAAGGCAGCGAACGTCCGATCACCTCGTCGATCGCGAACCTCGGTGGTGCGTTCTTCACCAACGACAACCTCGTGGCCGCCGCGTCAATGATCGTGGCCATGCCGACGCTGTTCGTGTACCTCATCCTGCAACGACAGTTCATCAGCGGGTTGACGCTCGGCGCCAGTAAGGGCTAACCAACAAGAATGATCCATCTTCGCGGAGCGGGCACCGACGTGGTGCTCGACGAAAGCACGGGCGTGCCCACCATCGTGCACTGGGGCGCGCCACTCGGCAACATCGACCCTGCCACGGTGCTCGCGGCAGCGCGTCGCGGAAGTCGGCAGGGCTCCATCGGCCCCGAGGCGCCACTGAGCGTTGTCCCCGAACACGGCAGTGGGTTTCCCGGTCGGCCGGGTCTTGCCGGCCATCGCCAGCGTGGTCGCGACTGGGCGCCACGGTTCGAGCCGCACGCCGTGCGCGAGATCGTCGACGGGGTCGAGATCGAGGCGGTCGATGCCACCTCGGGGTTGCGACTCATCACGTGGGTCACGTTGGGCGTGGCGCTCACGGTGCGATGCGAACTCGTGAACACAGCATCCACCCGCTATCTACTCGACCACCTCTCGGTCACGCTGCCGATACCGGCGCACGGCGACGAGCTGCTCACGTTCGAGGGCCGATGGAGCCGCGAGTTCCATCCGGTTCGTCGGCCCTGGCTGGTGGGCGGCCACGTCGCGCACAACACTTCCGGCCGCACCTCGCACGAACACCCGCCCCTGTTGTTCGTCGGTGCGCGAGGTTTCGGTGAGTGGCACGGCGAGGTGTGGGGCGCCCATCTCGCATGGAGCGGCAACCACACAGTTTTCGCCGAGTGCCTGCCCGATGGCCGCCGCTACGTGCAGCTCGGTGAGCTTCTACACCCGGGCGAGGTAGTGCTCGAGCGCGGTGAGTCGTATCTGACGCCCGAGGTTGTGGCCGTTCACGCCGAGGGCGGGCTCACGCCCGCCACCTGGGGATTCCACCGTTCATTGCGAGCGCGATCTACCCACCCCACCTCGCCGCGACCGGTTTTGCTCAACACCTGGGAAGCCGTGTACTTCGACCACGACCACGAGCGGCTGCTCGCGTTGGCCACCACGGCCGCCGAGTTGGGTGTCGAACGGTTCGTGCTCGACGACGGTTGGTTCGGCAGTCGGCGTAACGACCAGAGCGGACTCGGCGACTGGTGGGTGTCGCCCGCCGTGTACCCGAACGGATTGGCCCCACTGATCGAGCATGTGCGATCGCTCGGCATGGATTTCGGCATCTGGGTCGAGCCCGAGATGGTGAACCCCGACAGCGATCTGTACCGCGCTCACCCCGAGTGGGCGCTGGTCACGCCGGGTTACGAACCCGTGTTAGGTCGCAATCAGTTGGTGCTGAACCTGGCTCACCCCGACGCGTTCGCGCACGTGCTGCAACAGCTCGATCGCCTACTCGCCGATCACGACATCTCGTTCGTGAAGTGGGACATGAATCGCAACCACGTGCAGGGCAGCGGAGCGTCGGGTGCCGCTGGCACCCACGAGCAGACCAGCGCCGTCTATCGCCTGCTCGACGAACTTGGTCGGCTGCACCCGATGGTCGAGATCGAGAGCTGCAGCAGCGGGGGAGCGCGCATCGATCACGAGGTGTTGCGCAGAACGGTGCGCGTGTGGACCAGCGATTGCAACGACGCGCTCGAACGCCAGATCATCCAGCGTGGTGCGTCCACGCTCGTGCCGCCCGAACTCATGGGCGCGCACGTGGGTCCAACGCGCTCGCACACCACCGGACGAATGCACTCGTTGGCGTTCCGAGCGTTGACGGCGATGTTCGGCCATTTCGGTATCGAGTGGAACGTGCTCGACCTCACCGACCGCGAGCGAGCAGCGCTGGCCGATGCCGTGGCTTTGCACAAACGCTTCAGGCCGTTGCTGCACACGGGTGACGTGGTGCGCTTCGATGCGGTGCTCAACGGCACCGAAGCCACCGGCCACGCGCACGGTGTGTATTCCACCGACCGCGCCGAGGCGCTGGTGGCCGCTGTGCAGCTGCGCACCGGCAGCAGTCAGTTCCCTGCACCGCTGCGGCTACCCGGACTGCTGCCCGATGCTGCGTACTCGGTCGAGCTCGTGACGCTGCCCGGTCAGGCACCGCAGCTTTTCGAGCCGCTGCGGCTCACCGGGCGCCAGTTGGCTGTGCACGGTGTGCAGCTACCCCAGCTCTACCCCGAGAGTGGCCACCTCGTCCACCTCGTCCAGGTGGGCGCGGAAGTGCCTCAGTAGTTGAATCCGCCGGAGGTTTCGCGCCCACCAAGCGGTGGTGGGCGCGGGATTGCCTGAACTGGGGAGGTTCCGCGCCCACTGGAGGCCGTAGAATCGCTCCTTGTGTCTGATCGCATCACCGCCGCCGATGTGGCGAAGGTGGCCCGGTTGGCGCGACTCGACATGCCAGATGCAGATATCGAGCGGATGACGGCGCAGTTGGCCGGCATGCTCGAACACTTTGCCGATGTCGACGCGCTCGATCTGTCCGCCGTCGCCCCGATGACCCAGCCGTACCCGCTCGCCAACGTGTTCCGTGACGATGTCGTTCGGCCCGGACTCGACCGCGACGAGGTGATGGCAGCCGCCCCGGCAGCCGAGAACGGTCGATTCCGAGTGCCCCCGATCATCGGAATCGACGAATGACCAGCGCCCTCGAAACCGCAGCAGCGGTACGCAATGGTTCGCTGAAGGCCGCTGATGTGGTGGAGCAGCACCTTGCCGCGATCGCTGCTCGCGATGGCGAGATCCACGCGTTCAACCATGTGATGGCCGATCAGGCGCGCGAGTCGGCGGCAGCCGTCGATGCAGCAGTCGCCGCCGGCAACGATCCGGGCCCGCTTGCCGGTGTCACCGTGGCGCTCAAAGACAACATGTGCACGCGCGGGGTGCCCACCACGTGTTCGTCGAAGATCCTCGACGGCTGGAAGCCTCCCTACGACGCCACCGTCGTCACCACGCTGCAGCGCGCCGGTGCCATCGCGATCGGCAAGACCAACCTCGACGAGTTCGCCATGGGTTCGAGCACCGAGAACTCGGCGTTCGGTCCCACCCGCAATCCGCACGACACGTCGCGGGTGCCCGGCGGTAGTAGTGGTGGCAGCGCCGCGGCCGTTGCAGCAGGGTTCGCCTGCGCCTCGTTCGGCAGCGACACCGGCGGCTCCATCCGCCAGCCCGCCGCCCTGTGTGGCGTCGTGGGAGTCAAGCCCACCTACGGATACGTGAGTCGTTATGGCCTCATTGCATTCGCCAGCAGCCTCGACCAGATCGGGCCGTTCACCAACTCCGTCGCCGATGCTGCGCTCATGCTCGACGTGATCGGTGGCCACGACCCCATGGACAGCACGTCCATTCCGCTCGAGCATCCGTCGCTGCTGAGCGCCATCGAGCAGGGTGTCGAAGGGCTACGCGTCGGCCGCATCACCGACCTGCCTGAAGGCGCCGACCCAGATGTGCAAGAGCGACTCGATCTGGCCTTCGAAGCGTTGCAGGCGGCCGGTGCCACCATCGTCGACGTGCAAGTGCCAGCGTTCGGATTCGGCCTCACCGCCTACTACCTCGTCGCTCCCGCCGAGGCCAGTAGCAACCTGGCCCGCTACGACGGTGTGCGCTACGGCCTACGCGTCGAGGCGCCCGACACCAACGCCATGTACGGCGTCACCCGCGCTGCCGGCTTCGGTGACGAAGTGAAGCGGCGCATCATGTTGGGCACCTACGCCCTCAGCGCCGGATACTACGACGCGTACTACGGCAAGGCGCTGAAGGTTCGGCGCCTCATCAGCGACGACTTCGATCGTGCCTACCAGCACGCCGATGTTCTGCTCACGCCCACGTCTCCTACGGTTGCGTTCAAGTTCGGCGACAAGGGCGACAACCCGTTGGCGATGTACCTGTGCGACACGTACACCATTCCGACAAACCTCGCCGGTCACCCCGGCATGAGCGTGCCCTTCGGAACCGGTGCTCACGGCCTACCAGTGGGTGTACAGGTGTTGGCCGGCACACTCAACGAACCGGCGATGTTCCGCGCAGCAGCAGCATTGGAGCGTGCATCGTGAGCGAACGTGACGGCCTGCCCGGCGATTGGCAACTCGTGGTGGGCCTCGAGGTGCATGTCGAACTTGCGACCGTGACGAAGCTGTTCAGCGCCAGCCCCAACCGTTTCGGAGACGAGCCGAACACCAACATCGATCCGGTGACATTGGGTCTGCCGGGCGCGCTGCCCGTGCTGAACGTGCACGCGGTCGAGTTGGCGATGCGCATTGGCCTCGCACTCGATTGCACCATTCAGCCGAGCACGTTCCACCGCAAGAACTACTTCTACCCCGACATGCCCAAGGCGTACCAGATCAGCCAATACGACCAGCCGATCAACATCGACGGTCACCTCGATCTGCCGAACGGCACGCGCATTGGCATCGAGCGCGCCCACCTCGAAGAAGACACGGGCAAGAGCACCCACGTGGGTGGCGGAGGTGGACGCATCCACGGCAGCGAACACTCGCTGATCGACTTCAACCGCGCCGGAGTACCGCTGGTCGAGATCGTCAGTCGGCCAGACATCCGCACGTCCGAGGAGGC
>JAYTNH010000394.1:0-2337 GCA_043748395.1 Ilumatobacteraceae bacterium
CGTTGAACGGAGGATGCACCATGTCGTAGTGGCCGCGGCGATGGCCAAGCGTGAAGTACAGCACGCTGCCCTCGCCGAGCGGCCGGCGATACATCACCAGGCGAGCGTCGTCGGTAGGCCACTGGTTCTCGGCGAACCCGGGGCCCGCGTCACCAGTCCACCTGGTTTCGAGCAGCGGCTCGATGTCGCCGTGGTACTCGCACAGGTACAGCTCGTCGGTGGCGTCGAACGGCTCGATGTCGACCACCAGCGGGTCGGCCTCGGCACCGGGCGACACGTTCACCGTGTAGGGCTCGATGGCCGGGTGCGACAGGAACTGACTGCCGAGTGTCTCGGCGAACGTGGGGAACAAGCGGGGAGTGGTGAACGAACCGGCGCCCAGCTTCTCGGGCGGCACGATCACCGAGTTGCTGCCGTGCAGGGCGAACCACCGTCCGCCACCCTCGACCCACGCCTTCAGGTTGTCCTGCGCAGCTTGCGACGGCACCACGTTGCAGGTGTACGACACCAGCAGGTCGCTGGCGGCGATACCTGCGATGTCCTCGTAGTCGCTGGCGACCTGCACGCGGATGCGGTCGTCCTCGGCGAGCAGCGTGAGCAGTTGCAGCCTTGCGTAGTCGAAGTCGTGCCACCAGCCGCCGCACACGAGGTAGGCATTGATGCGCTTGGGCATGTCGCTCTCCATTCGATGTTCGTCCCGCGCAGCATCTGGCTCGATGCTGCTCCCGCGGCGGAGCATAGGGTGCGACCATGCCTGTGGAACGAGTTGCAGTGGTCACCGGAGCGGCCTCGGGCATCGGACGTGCCTGCGTCGAACTGTTCGCGTCGCGGGGATGCGCCGTGGTGGCAGTCGACCTCGCGTTCGCCGACTCGGCATGGGTCGATGCCCTCGACCACGTCGTGACGTTCACCGGCGACATCAGCGACGACGCGGTGAACGCGGCGATGGTGCACCAGGCGCTCGAGTCGTTCGGTCGGCTCGACGTGGCTGTGCTCAACGCGGGCGTGGTGGGCGGTCCGGGTTTGGAAGAGCCTGGCGCGCTCGAACGATTCGACGAGGTGATCGCCGTCAACGTGCGTGGCGTAGCCAGTGGCATCCGCAATGCCGCGCCTGCCATGCGACGCACCAGCGATTCTCCGGCCATCGTCGCCACGGCTTCCACCTCCGGTCTGGGCGGCGATGCCCGCAACTGGGCGTACAACGCGTCGAAGGCAGCCGTGATCAACCTGGTGCGCGCCGCCGCCATGGATTACGGCTGCGAGGGCATCCGCATCAACGCCGTGGCGCCCGGCCCGGTCGAGACCGGCATGACCGCGATGCTCAAGCACGCCCCTGCCATCCACACCGCGATGGCCCGGCGCATTCCGTTACAACGCTGGGGTCAGCCCAGCGAACTGGCCGAGGCCGTGTGGTTCTTGTCGTCGCCAGCGGCGAGCTTCATCCATGGCGTCACCTTGCCGGTCGACGGCGGGCTCAGTGCCAGCGCCGGACACTTCGACCTTCCGCAACGACACGGCTGAACGCCATCTCTAGTCGCCACCGCAAGCTCAGGGAGTGGGCAAGTCGAACGGCCTCGGGCCGGTGACGTTGCTCACCCGGCAGGTGATGTTGGAACCCGTGACGAAGGCGGTGCTGATCCATCCCGACTCGAACTGGGGCGCCACGGGGTCGATGTCGACCGTGACCTTCTTTTCGACGCTGCTGCCAGAGAGGAAGTCGACCGTGAGCGAGTACTCACGTGGGTCGTTCTCGAGGTTGCGAATGGTGCCGGTCAGGGTGACAGTGGTGCCCGAAACGCTGCAGGGCAGGTTCTGAACGAGGGCGTACCTACCTGGCTGCGTGAACCGTTCCACCTCGCGGACCACCTTGACGGTGAGCAGGGCTCCGACCACGCACAAGGCCAATGCGAGCGGGGCGATCACCACCCCGGCGACGGCGAAGCGTCGCCCGTGGCCGCCTGTGTGGCGCATGGCGCGCAGTGCCAACAGGCCGAAGACGCCGGCGACCACGGCGCCACCGGCCGCGCCGACGAAGAGGAACGGCACCCACGCAACCAGCAGGCTGCCGAGCGCCACCCAGAACGACGTGAGCGCGAACCGTCGCGACCGCCGTGGATCGCCGGCCGCTGTTGTTGTTGCCGTGGCGGCTGCTGTTGGCTGGGCATGTCGGGTGGGCCGAACGACCGGCTGGCCGGTGTGGTCGATCGTTCGCACGCCGCCGTTCGACACGTCGGCCGTCCACCGTTCGCCGTTGTAGTACCGGAACTCGAACCGGCCGTGCGGGTCGTCGTACCAGCCGGCAGGCGGAGCGGCACCCGGGCCAGAGGAGGGTTTCGA
>JAYTNH010000395.1:0-1580 GCA_043748395.1 Ilumatobacteraceae bacterium
CGCGCGTGGTCATTGCCTGCGATGGCGTGAACAGCTTGCTGGCCAAAGAGGCCGGGCTGTACGAGCACACCGACGCGAAGCACTACACGCTCGGGGTGAAAGAAACCCTGTCGCTACCGAAGCAGACCATCGACGAACGCTTCGGCGTACGCGGCCGCGAGGGCGTCGACATCGAGATCATCGGCTGCACCAGCGGCGTGAACGGTGGCGGGTTCCTGTACACCAACCTCGACACCATCGCAGTGGGGGTGGTGCTCAAGCTGCCCAAGCTCGCCGCACAGAAGCTGCGCCCCGAAGACATCATCGCGCGCATGAAGCAGCACTCGGCGATCGCACCGCTGGTCGAGGGTGCCGAGCTGAAGGAGTATTCGGCTCACCTCATCCCCGAAGCGGGACTCGAGATGATGCCGAAGATGACGACCGACGGCATGCTGGTGGCCGGCGACGCTGCCGCACTGTGCCTCGCGGCGGGCATTTGGCTGGAAGGCGTCAACTTCGCCATGGCCAGCGGCATGTACGCGGGTGAGGCTGCTGTCGAGGCGATCGCTGCTGCAGACACGTCAGCCAACGGACTCGCCGGCTACGGGCGCAGACTCAGCGACACGTTCGTACTGAAAGACCACCGCAAGCTGCGCCGTGCGCCGTCGTTGGTACTCAGCGACCGTGTGCAGCACCTCTACCCCACCATGATCGCCAGTGTCGCCGAGCGCATGTTCAGGGTCGACAACCCGCTGCCCAAACCGGGCCTTCGCAAGATCTTGAAACAGGAGCGCAAGCGCGCCGGTGTGCGGCGGCGCGATCTCGTTCGCGATGGCTTCGGCGGGCTGAGGACGTTCGGATGACGGGTACCACATGAGCGACGCGACCTGGCCCGAGATCTCGTTCCAAGACCGCATGGAGACCGCCGAGTTCCGCGTACACGAGAACGCACACATCGTGGTCGACGGCGCGGTGTGCGCCGATTGCAGTACCCGCGAATGCGTGGTTGCCTGCCCCGCCAACCTGTTCGTGCCCACCAGCGCCGGCGGCATCGTGTTCAACTACGAGCAGTGCTTCGAGTGCGGCACCTGTTACCTCGTGTGCAACCGCGAGGGCGCGATCAGCTGGAGCTATCCAGAGGGCGGCCACGGCGTGGTGTTCAGGCGCACATGATCGCGGCGTGCGTGAAGTGGGTGGCCGGCGCGGGTGAACCAGGTGACGACCGGTTCGCCGGCATCTCGCTAGCCGACCAGGCTGCACTTGAAATGGCGTTGCGGCAGGCCGAGGCAGTGAACGACACGGTCACCGTGCTCACCGTCGGCCCCATCGCTGCCGAGCGAGCCATCCGCGATGCCATGGCCTGCGGAGCGCATCGTGGCATCCGCATTCACATCGACCCCGAACTGGTTCGCCACATCGACAGCGCGCAGGTGGCAGCCCTGCTCGTGGCCGAGCTCGGTAGCGCCACGTCAGTGTGGTGCGGCGACTACTCGGCCGATCGTGGCACCGGCAGCGTGCCCGCCTTCGTTGCCGCGTACCTGAGGGCGGCACAGGCCCTCGGCGTGGTCGAGGTGGGCGATCTGGGTGAGTGGCTACGCGTC
>JAYTNH010000396.1:0-3072 GCA_043748395.1 Ilumatobacteraceae bacterium
GGCCGCTCATCACCGATGAACGAACATCACCGAACAAGCTCGGTATCCTCGGGTGGCGATTTGGCCAGGAAAGGCAAGCGTGACCGATAACCCAGAGCGCACCGTGTTGAACGAGCGCTACGAAATCCAGCAACGCATCGGACGCGGCGGCATGGCCGACGTGTTCCTTGCCCGCGATCTGCTGCTGGATCGCCCGGTCGCGATCAAGGTGCTGTTCCCCGAGTTCGCCGTCGACCCCAACTTCGTCGAGCGTTTCCGCCGCGAAGCGCAGAGCGCAGCCAATCTCAACCACCCCAACATCGTCGGTGTCTACGACTGGGGTCAGTACGCCAACACCTACTTCATGGCCATGGAGTACGTACAGGGCCGCACCCTTGCCGACATCCTGCGCGCGAACGGTCACGTCAACAGTCAGCAGGCCGCCGAGATCGCCAGCGAGATCGCTGCTGCGCTCGGGTTCGCCCACCGCAACGGCGTGGTGCACCGCGACATCAAGCCGGCCAACATCCTCATCGGCGCCAACGGCCAGGTGAAGGTCGCCGACTTCGGCATCGCTCGCGCGATGAACGCCGGAGCGGAGAGCAACCTCACCCAGGCGGGTTCGGTGATGGGTACTGCCACCTACTTCTCGCCCGAGCAGGCGCAAGGCGCGCAGCCCGATCCGCGCAGCGACCTGTATTCGCTGGGCATCGTGCTCTACGAGATGGTGGCGGGCCGCCCGCCGTTCAACGGCGAGAACCCCGTCTCGATCGCCTACAAGCAAGTGCACGAGATGCCCCAGCCGCTCAACCAGCTGGTCGCCGATGTGCCCAAGTCGTTCGAGGCCATCGTCGCCAAGCTGCTGTCCAAGAAGCCAGAGATCCGCTATCCCACCGCTGAGGCCGTGCGCGACGATCTGCGCCGCTTCCGCAGCGGCGAACCCGTGAAGGCGCTCGCCTCGGCGATGGGCCCTGCGGCCGGCACCGTCGCCCAGCCCCGCGTAGTTCCTCCCACTGCCACGGTCGGCCTCCCGCGCACCACCGCGATGCCCGGCACGGCCGGTACCGGCGCACTGCCCCGCACCGCCGCCGCTCCGCAGCAGTACCAGCAGCCGCAGTACGACGACCGTGGTGGCCGCAGTGGCATGTACGCGGTCATTGCCTTCCTTGCCTTGATCGCTCTGGTCGTCGGCGGCATCGTGCTGTTCAACGCGCTCGCGAAGGATGAGCAGCCTGCCAACTTCACGATGCCCAACGTCGTGGGCAGCACGCTCGAGGAAGGCACCAAGCAGCTCAGCGACGCCGGTCTGCAAGTCAATCCGATCATCGCCGACCCTGGCGACCCTGCCTTCCCCGATGGCAGCATCGTGCGCACCGAACCGATCGCCGACTCGCCAGTGCAGCGCGATCAGTTGGTCAACGTCTTCTACAACCCGATCAAGACGCCGTTCGTCCTCGACGACATGGCCGGCAAGACCCAGCAGGAGGCCAGCGACCTGCTGGCCGGGCTGGGCCTCGTGGTGACTGTGCTCACCGAGCCCAGCACCGAGGTGGAGCCTGGCAACGTCATTCGCACCGACCCGCCTGCGGGCTCACAGGTCAAGCAGGGCGACCCGATCACCCTGGTGGTGTCCGCGAAGCCGAACCAGGTTGCGGTGCCGTCGGTGGCCAACCTGCCCAAGGCCGACGCCGAAGCCAACCTCAAGGCAGACACGTACCAACTGAACGTGACGATCAGCGAGGAGGCCAGCCCGACGGTGCCGGCTGGCTCGGCCATCCGCACCGACCCTGCCAGTGGCACCTTGGTCGACATCGGCAGCGATATCACGCTTTACATCTCCACCGGGCCGGCGCCGGTGAAGGTGCCACCGCTCGAAACGCTCACCGAAGCGGTCGCCCGTGCCAAGCTGCTCGACCTCGGGCTCACCGTCGACGTCACCTACCAGGCGGTGCCGATCGGCGACGCCAAGGACGGCAAGGTCATCACCCAGAGCATCGCGTCGGGTACCGACGTGGCCCCCGGCACGCTGATCAAGCTGAAGGTGGGCAAGGCGCCGCCGCCTGTCACCACGACCAGCAGCACCACCACCACGTCGACGACCACAACCACCACCGTCCCGCCACCGCCGCCCACCGTCTGAGCGCCGGCCGGCGTGGTTCGCCAGGACGCCCCATCGGTCACGTCGCGATGCGGGCCAAGAAGTTGCGCAACAGGTCGTGGCCGGCGCCGGTGAGGATGCTCTCCGGGTGGAACTGCACGCCCTCGATCTCCAGCTCACGGTGACGCACGCCCATCACGATGCCGTCGCAGGTGGCGGTCACCTCCAGGCAGTCGGGCATCGTGGCGGGATCGATGACGAGGCTGTGGTAGCGCGTCGCCGTCAGCGGCGACGTCAGGCCGGCGAACACGCCGGCGCCCTGGTGCTCGATCGGGGAGGTCTTGCCGTGCATCAGGGTTGGCGCTCGCACGACCGAGCCACCGTACACGTGGCCGATGGCCTGGTGGCCGAGGCACACACCCAACAGCGGGATGCCCGCGGCCCCGAACGCGGGGATGACGGCGCAGATGATGCCAGCGTCCTCCGGGCGCCCTGGGCCGGGTGAGAGGAGCACCGCATCTGGTGCCATTGCGAGGGCTTCCTCGACAGTGAGCTGGTCGTTGCGGACCACGATCGGTTCCGCCCCCAGCTCGCCGAGGTACTGGACGAGGTTGTAGACGAAGCTGTCATAGCTGTCGATCACGAGGACGCGCGGCACCTGCACAGCCTGCCTGCTGGAGCCGACCGTTGTCGAATGGGTTGCGCCACATAGACTCTGCGCCCGTGGCTCCTCCGAAACGCAAAACGACCGGCCGTGTGACACCCAAGGGCACCAAGCCCGGGCAGGTCACCGCAATGGCGAAGGAAATCGCACCTCACGAGAGCTCCATCTCCAAGTCGTCGCGCTACACGCCGCCGACGCCCAAGGAGTTCTACGAGAGCCCGAAGTGGGTTCCCATCATGATGGCCGTCTTCATCGGCCTCGGTGTGCTCTCCATCCTGTCGCGCTACCTGATCCCGTCGTTCAACAACACCAACACTCCGGTGCTGGTGGG
>JAYTNH010000397.1:0-1747 GCA_043748395.1 Ilumatobacteraceae bacterium
GGGTGTTCACTCCTGCCGAGACTGCGCAGTGGGGACTGTGGAACGACGTGCTGGCCGATGGTGCATCTACCCTGGCTGCCGCTCAGCAGTACGCCCACGATCTGTGCCGATCGACGGGTCGCGACGCTGTGGCCACGGCCAAGCGCCAGGTGTACAACGACCTGTTGCACCACGACCCCGCAGCGGCGATCAACACTGCACGCGCGTTGCTCGACGCCGCTACGGGCTCTGCCGAGTACCGCGAAGGCATTGCCGCCCTCCGCGAAAAGCGTCCTCCCACCTTCGATTGACGGCACACGCGACCCGTTCGCTGCCGGGTGGACCACTACAATCGATGCATGACGCTTGCTGCCTCGCCCGACGGAGTACCCATGACCTCCGCGACGACCGACTCCCACCAGATCGATGGCACCGCCACTGTTCGGCGCTTGCCCGGTATCGCCTTCGCGGGTATCGCATCCTTCGGCGCCGGTGCCGTACACGCTGCAGCGGCAGGCATCCATGCCGAACACCCGCAACTTGCCCGACTGTTCGTGGGCATTGCTGCGCTGCAACTGGCCGCCGGCCTCGCTGCGCTGTTGCGGCCGAGTCGTCTGGTTGGCTGGATCGTCGCCGTGATCAACGGTGTGGCCGTTGGCGGCTGGTTGACCACCCGCATCGCCGGCATCTCGTGGATCGACGGCCTCGGCGTCCGCGAGGCTCCGCAGTTCGCCGACGCTGCATGTGCTGCTCTCGGCGCAGCCGCCGTTGGCGCCGCACTCGCAGCAGCACTCGTCGGTTGGCGGGCGGCTCACCCTGTGCGTCTTGGCTTGCCGTCGCTCGTCATTGCCGCACTCGCCGTTCCCGCCATGATGATGAGCGGCACGCACGCTCACGCCGCCGGGCACCCGACCAGCACCGCTTCCGCCGCGGTCGACGAGAGCGCATCGCACCACGACACCACTGGCGTCGGCGCGGCGACCACCGACACGATGCCGCACGACCATGCAACCGACACCACCGACACCACCGACACCACCGTCGCCGCCAATGCCGCTTGGCCCCGGGCATGGGATCCGACCCAGCCCATCGACCTCGCTGGCGTTGCGGGCGTCACCCCCGAGCAGGAAGCCCGTGCCGTTGCGTTGGTCGAGGCCACGCTGCGTGACCTTCCGAGGTATGCCGACACCGCGGTGGCGAGTGCCGACGGCTACACGTCCATCGGCGATGGCGTCACCGGCACCGAGCACTACATCAAGAACTCGATCGTGAACGACGACGCCTTCCTCGACTCAACGGCACCCGAATCGTTGGTCTACAACGTCGAGGCCGACGGGTCGCGCACGCTCACGGGCGCGATGTACCTCTCCGATGCCCGGCCCGCCGACGATCCCAAGCTCACCGATTTCGCTGGGCCGCTCATGACTTGGCACCTGCACGACAACCTGTGCTGGGCCCCGAACGCCGAGGGCGTCATGAAGATCGTGGGTCTCACCGATGCCAACGGCGTGTGTGCCCGCGGCGAGAAGGGTGCCGGCGCCAACCCGATGGTGCACGTGTGGATCGTCCCGCACCCCTGCGGCGTGTTTGCAGCGCTCGAAGGAGTCGGAGCCGGCACAGCCGCTGTCAGCGAGGAGCAGCGTGTCGACACATGCCACGAAGCACACAACGACGAAGCCACCATGCCGACCATCGAACCCAAACCGTACGACCCCACCTTGCCCATCGACCTCAGTGGCACCCCGGGTGTAACGCCCCAGCAACAGGC
>JAYTNH010000398.1:0-6462 GCA_043748395.1 Ilumatobacteraceae bacterium
AGAGCTTTCGACAGCACACTGCCGCGTGTGGCGCGAGCAAGCAGATCGCGGGTTGCCGTGCTCAGTTGGTCATCTGGCACGACGTGATTGATGAGGCCCCAGTCGGCTGCTGTGCGCGCGTCGATCGGATCTCCGGTGAGCGCCATCTCGAGTGCGCGCTTGCGTCCGACGTTGCGGGCCACCGCTACCAGCGGAGTGTGGCAGAATAGCCCGCCCTTGCCGCCGGGGATGGCGAACGCAGCGCTCTCGGCTGCCACCGCAAGATCGCAGGTGGCCACGAGCTGACATCCGGCCGCGGTTGCGAGCGCATGCACACGGGCGATCACCACCTGTGCGATCGACTGCACCGTGTCCATCATCTCGGTGCACACCTCGAACAAGTGGCGGGCGTCATCAATCGATGCGCCGGCCATGTCGCCGAAGTTGTGTCCGGCCGAGAACACCGGCCCGTTGGCCGCAAGGATGACTCCGGTGGCGTCACCCTGGCCCACGTCGCGCAGGGCCGCCGTGAGCTCGAGCATCACGTCGAGCGCCAGCGCATTGCGCTTCTCGGGACGGTTGAGAGTGATCGTGGCGACGGCGCCATCGCGATCGACGAGGAGATGCTGGTAGGTCACGCATCGATCTTCCCACGTCTGCGCTGTGACGGGATTGGTCGTGTGTCAGAGTTGCGGCCATGAATCAACGCTTCGTCTCCGTACTGGTACTGGCATGCAGTTTCGGAGTTGTCACTGCGGCTTGCGGCAGCGATTCACCAGGGTCGGCTTCCACAGCGTCGACACCGGCCGCCGACACCGCCGCCGACTCCGCCACATCGCCGACCGATGCCGCGACCGTCCCCGTTGGCAGCACACCTACCGCCACCGACCCGGCGGTAGCTGCCCGAGCCTGCCCGGTCGGCCGTTGGGCGTTCACCAACGCCGAACTGGTGAAGTTCTACGAAGCCGTTGGCGCGGCGAACGGCCTTACTTTTGTGGTGGAGGGCGACGCCGTCTTCGAACTCACCGACACCGGCACGTTCAGTTACCAGTTTCGCGACTATGCGCTGTCGACGGTGATCGGTGCGAGCGCCACACGAGTCGTACTCGTCGGCGACATCGGTGGCGACTACACCGCCGACGACGGACGTTTCCAGACCTCGACGGTCGAGCCGCATGTCACCGCGACCGCCACGGTGAACGGTGCCACCATCGACGCGACGGCGATTCTGCAGAACGCGGTCACCCAGTTCCCGTTCACCGACGCCGCCTACATCTGTACTGGCGCCAACCTCGAAGTCGACTTTCAGCTGCCCGGTTCAACCACTGCTCATGTGGTGCTTCCCCCGGCGCCGTAGAACGAGCAGTACACATGCGGCGGTGGGGATGATCTGACCGAGCAGCGCCGGAACCGTGGCGATGTTCCAGATCAGCCCGCCACCGCCCGGCAGGCCCACGAGGCCTTGTTCGGTGATCGTTGCCCGCCGAGTGCCCTGCCACCAACCATCCGAGCCGGCGCGTGCCCACGTGAACGAGTTCGGCGAATCGGACGTTGCCCACGCAGGTCCGTACTCGGAGATGTCGACCGGCACTCCATCGGCGGCGGCTTGGCCCGGCCATGCGTCCACCCGATAGAGCGCGATGTCGCCGGTGTCGATGATCTGGCTCAGGCCAGGATCATCGGCCAAGCTCTGGTAGTCGGCCTGGTTCTCGGTCTTGATCACCATGATCCAGCGCACGCCGAGATCGACGAGACCACTGCTGATCGCCTCTGCGTTGGTGAGGTGTTCGATCAGCAGGTCGGCTGGTTCTTCGCGCGGGTCGCCGAACTCGCGGACGTCGCGTTGCAGGCCGTTGTCGGACGACGACAGCACGTCGCCACCGAGGTACAACGGCAGCGGATTGAGCACCCGCCGTAGGGGCCCGTCGCCGACTCTGAGGTTGAAGTACTGGTACCACGGCAGAGCGAGCACAGTGCCGGGTTGGTCACGGATCGCGGTGCGTGCCATCTGCCAACTCTGTGGCAGTGGCGCAGCACTCACCTGCGTGCCAAGACCCCACACGCCCGGTACTGCGAGCACGATTGCGATCGCCGCCGGAAGCACTGCAACAGGTCCGGCGAGCGAGATGAATCGCGGCCGATCGAGACACATTCGATACAGACGTTCGCCACCCAGCGCGGCGGCGGGGGCGAGCCACAGCAGGTGCAGGGTGAGCAAACGGTGGCTCTCACGCCACACGCCGCCGATCAGGTGGTCGTTGACCCAGAAGAAGATCGTGTCGAAGCCGCGGATCGTCGAGACGACGACCAAGAACCAGCCGACGAAGCCGATGGCGACGATGGGCGTTCGCGCGTCGGAGGCGATCACCTTGGTGCCCACCACGGCAAGGGTGAGCAGGGCGGCCCCTGACGCGGCCACGATCAGCCCATCGCCGCCGATCTGGAAGTAGGTGTTCCAGAAACCGCCGCCTGCCGCAATGCGCGCGAAGCCGGCCAGCCCGTCGATGCGGGTGGGGAACACGTTGCCCGTGGCCATGTGAATAGGGTTTGCGGCGAGCACCACGAGGCCGGGCACGAGCCACGGAGCTTGCGCGGCGAGCGCCACCACGATGGCTTTCATCCACCGCTCGCGCTCGCCGGCAACCACTGCTATGCCAACCACCAGCAGCGCCAGCGCACCACCTGAGTGTCCGGCAAACCCCATCGCGAAGCAGGCCAGAAAGGTGGCGTCGAGCCGTCGTCCCGGACGGATGAGCGTGCCGATCACCCACGGCAACACGGCATGGGGAACAGTGACATTGAAATGACCCACCGCAACTCGGGTGAGCACGAACGGGCTGAGCGTGTAGAGGGCTCCGGCGGCATGACTGGCGAGGTAGCCGACGTGGTGTCGGTCGATGCAGATCCGTCGGGTGAGCCTGACCATTCCGACCCATGCCACGACGAGGACGGCGATCATCAGCAGCTTTCCCGACGTGGTTGCGGGGATCAACGGCGAGAGCCACGAGATCGGTAGCCACAGCGGAAGTCGCCGCGGCAGTTCCGGACCAAGCCCCCAGAACCCGCTTGGTGTGTCGAGGTGCGGGGTCAGGATGAGGTCGAGGTTGAAGATCACGCCGGGCCGCAACGCTGGGCCGAGAATGACGATCGCGATGACGAGCGGGAGCACCCATTCCCACCACACGAGGCGGGTAGGCGGTACACGCCGCGTGCGAGCGCGATCAGATCCGACCGTTTGCACGGCGCCTCCAGTGTCGTGAGGGCTTTGTTGTCGATGCAACGACACCGATGGCCGCGGCGACGAGTCCGGCTGTCCAGCCCACGGCGGTGAAGGTACCGCCAAAATGTGGCCAGCCTCGTTCGGCCCAACCGAACGAGTACCACGGAATGGTGAGGCTCAGGACGATCGACAACGCGAGGAGGCGGGCGCGCATCGGTACGGCCTGTCGGTGCCATGCAGCGACGATCACGATGACCACCCCAACTGCGCTCGGCTGGCACAGTGCCGCAGCTGCGACCAGCAGCCCGGTGGCGACGGCCGTCAAGTTGTCTGGCGAGCGATGTGAGGCCAGCGTGAGCGCTCCTACGGCTGATGCCGCCGCGAGCAGCGAAGGGAGGGTGTGCAGCCAACCGGCGGTCAGCGCCGCAAAGGTGATCGCGGCGACGCAACCGCCGCCGCGGCCCAGCCAGCGACCAGCCAGGGTTGCGGACGCGATGCAGCCGCAACCGGCCGCCACCGCAGCGAGGAGTTGCAGCGAGACAGGTGCCCACGCGACCAACATTGCCGGCAGCGGGCTTACGTCGGTTGCGGCGGGGCCATGCAGTATCGAGGTGGTGTACTCGGTGCCAAGGCGCAAGTTGGTGATCAGGCCGTCGGGGACGCCAGAGCGATCGACCAGCACGGCTGCGACGATGGCCGCGACGATCGCCGGGACTATGACCGGGGCGATGGTCGCGACATTCGATCGGCCAACAGCGAGCCACTCGTGAACACGTCGACCCGACAACTGTGCCAGCGGCGGTGACGATCGGCGGGTGGAGCGTCGCGCTGCTGCCGCCGACAGGCCGATCACCTGGAACAAGAACACCACTGCGAGCGCCGCGAGCGCACTTGCCTGTTGTCGTTCGGTCGCGTAGCCGATGTTCACCAACCCGCCTGGTCTGGTGAGGACCGACAAGATGGCCGCCACCGTGAGCAGCACAGGAGGTGCCAGACCAACGGTGGTGCGTGTCGCCGGCATTGCTCGAACCAGAACGAGCGTGACAGCTGCAATAGCAAGTGCCCACGGCCCGACGAGGGCGAGCCCGAGCAGCGACGCGCCGACGATGATCAATGCGTCGCGACGTGCGTCGGCTCGCGCAGCCGCGACAGGATCGTCGTCGGCGAGCAGCCAGGAGGGCTCTGTGTCGGAGCCGCCTGCGTGCGCCGGCCGCGCGCTGCGGCGTCGGCCAACTGCCAACCCGATGCAGAGCAGGGCTGCGAAGCTCGACAGTAGCAACGACTTTCGAACCAGGGAGGCCGGCGCGTATTCGATCGAGACCGACATGCGGCCGTCGGCGACGATCGTCCAACTGTTGCCACCATCGCGCAGTTCGGACTGAACGTGTTGTCCGTCGGCAACCAGGTTCCAGCGCGGGTCGAACGATGTTCGCAGCGCCAGCGTGACCGGGCCTGTGGCGGCGATGCTCAGCGTCATCCGGTCGGATGAGTCGTGCTCGACCGCGACCTCCGATCGATGCGACTCGTCGTCGACGAAACCGCCGACCGGGACGAGGCTGATGTGATCGAACAGGCTTCCGGGGCCGGTGTCGAGCAGCTGCATGCCAGGTTCGATCGAATGTGGATCGCACGCGACGAAGGGAATCGGTTCACGATCAAGCAATTGGCTCACGGTGCCGACGGCCCGTACGGCGATGGGCTGTGGCTCGCCGGCCTCGGTACCGATGCGCAGCCCGAGATCGAGACACTGGTTGGCCAGTGAGGCGTTCGGGTCGTACGAGTTGGCCCGATCGCCGTTGACGGAGACCTCGGCGATGCGCACGTGGGATGAGTCGAACGTGCGCCCCGCAAGCACATCGATGGAGGTGACGCGCACGACCACCTCGTCGGCGAACACGGGCGTGGGGAGCTCGATCGTGGCGGTTCGCGTGCACACGCGTTGGCGGATGGTGGTGCAGATGGAAGGCGCGAAGAGCGCCCTCGCCTTCTGCCCCGCCACCTCAATCTCGATCTGGCGTACTCGGGCGGTAAGGAAGTCGGTTGGTTCGACGACCACGACCGACCGGACCTGTTGCCGGGGAACGTGCACGGTCAGCGATTCGCCGCGCTGCGCGTCGGCTGCCCAGAACGTCGTGGTGTCGTTGTCGAGCACCAGCGCCGGGTACTGGTCTTCGAACGTGGCTTGCTCGTGCAGCGGGACCGCACTGACGGCGCCGTCGAGCAGCGTGTCGAGCAGCGAGTTCGAGGTCGTCGACATGAGTCGAAGTGTTCCGCTGACCTCGAGTTCGTCGGCGCGCACGACCTCGAATCGGCGACGGATGGCAACTTCTTCGTCGTACAGCGATGACGTGCGGCCTGCTCGAACGGCAGAGACGGAATGTGTCACCCGCGAGAACGTGTACGCAGTCGGAGCGAGCCTCAGGGCCTCGATGACCGCAGGGTCGACACGGTTGACCACATCGCGCGGCGACTGGATGTGTTCGACCAGGTCGAGGTCGTCGATCGAGACGTCGGCCAGCCCAACGACGTTGCCGAAGACGCCGATGTCCGAGATCGTGAACTCCACGAAGTCGGTGGCCCGCTCGGGAAACTCGACATCGGCGGTTCCGTCATCGCCCAGATTGATCGGCACGACCGATCCATCGGAGAAGGTGGCTTTGACCGCGGTGACTGTCGCGATGCCGAGTGCGGTGAACGTCGATCGCATCGCGATGCGATCGATCGATCTCGGCCGGCCGAAGTCGACGGTCAAGGAGGGCGCTGGACCGATGCCCGACCACGGGATGGCCCAGGCCGTGGCAGGGTCACCATCGAACGCGAGCGCGGCACGCCGGTCATTTCGAACTCCACCCAAACGAGTGAACGCACCGCTGATCGATGTCGCATCGCGGTACCACGCCACCGACTCGGCCCCTGGTTGATCGGGGTACACGGGTCGAACCGGTCGGTCGAGAATCTCACCGTCGGCCAGCGTTGGCGACAGTTGCGGTTCGTGGCGCAGCAGCGTGCGTACCCTGCGCCGCGCCGTGTCGGTCACCACCACCGCTGCCCCGCTATCGAGAGCCTGTAGCAGTTGTGCGTCCGAGAGGGCTCCCGACGCAGCGATGCTCGTGTTCTGACCGAGCAGTCCGGCGATCGCGAGTTGCGGCCATGCCTGTGCGTCGCCCGCCACCACCACGGTGTCGCGAACGTCGGTCGTGACGTCGACCAGGCTGGTCGTGGCTTTGAGTCGGTAGATCTCAACGGGCGCGAGCGCTCGTTCG
>JAYTNH010000399.1:0-1991 GCA_043748395.1 Ilumatobacteraceae bacterium
CCGGCGACGAAGATGTTGCCGTCGAGCAGCGAGATGGCGAACGGTTGCAGATCGGACTGCCGAATGCCCAGTGTCATCCCGAGTCGGTCGGCGGTCGGCAGATCGCCAAGGTCGATGTTGGTTGGCATGCCCTCGATACGCGCCGGTCCCCGGCCCGAGGCCGGTACGGGCATGGTCGCGGCGAGTCGCTCGAACGTGGCGACCTGCGCGTCGCCTGCTGCCGACGTTCCGACCAGCGATGTCTGAATCTCGGCGTTCGAGCCGACAAAGCCGCGTCCTGCAGGAAGTCTCACGCCCTTGGTCGCGCGTGAATCGAGGCCGAGTGACGAGTAGTCGTCGTCATCGGGCATGCGCAGTACTACCCGAGTGCTGACCGCTGAGGCCAGCGTGAGGTTCACGGCGGTGCGTCGATCGGCGGTGAGGATCCAGTGAATGCCAAGCGATCGGCCCTCTGACGCGAGTTCGGTCACCCGGTCGAGCCACGCACCGAAATCGACCTTCTCGAACACCGAACTGAAGCCCGAGTAGCCGTCGAGCATGATGACGATACGTGGCATCGGTACGGTCGCGCCCGACCGCTGGTACTCGGACAGCAGCGACACGCCTGCCTGAGCGAACCGGTCACGACGTGTCGCAATTTCGCGTTCGACGAGGCTGATCACTCGTTGCACCCGTTCGACATCGTCGCCCGGAATGACTGCGCCGACGTGTGGGAGCGACTCGAGCACGGTGAGGCCACGGGTCGCGAAGTCGAGTGCGTAGATGTGGAGCGCATCAGCGGTGTGTCCGAGCGCGAGCGACGCGGCGATTGAACGCAGCAACGTGGTCTTGCCGGCTCCGCTGGTGCCGTAGATCAACAGGTTGCCGTCGCGTTCCAGGTCGAACCACCAGGGCTCCTGGCTCTGCTCGGCTGGTAGGTCGACGAGACCGAGCAGCGCTGAGCCACTCTGTGCACCACCGTTGGCGAACGACTCGAGCGGGAGAACCGCGGGTAGCGGCGCAACCCAAGGAGGCCGTGGTGGCGCGATGTGCGCCAGCGTTGTGGCCTCACGAATGGTGCTCACCAGTAACTGCAGGTCGGTGGGCGCTTCCTCGTCGACGCTGTGCTCGCGCCGCGGGCGCATCACCTGCCCTTCCTCGAGGGCCATCACCTCAGGTCGTCGTGAGGTTGCGGCCCCGCCGGCCGTGTGGCCACCGACGTAGGCCACCTGCACCTCGGTGAGTTCGCTCTGGCCCGTCCGTACGAACGAGCGCCCTGGCAGCGTGCGGGGCAGCATTGCCGAATCTTTGGCGTTGATCACATCGAGGCTGTCGGCCTGGTCGTTCATTCGCAGTGCGATGCGCAGGTTGGTGTTGGCGCGCACGTTGTCGTTGATCGCGCCGGCGGGTCGCTGAGTAGCGAGGATGAGGTGAATGCCCAGGCTGCGGCCGCGCTGGGCGACGTTCACCACGCCGTCGACGAAGTCGGGAAGCTCCTTGGCGAGCGAGGCGAACTCGTCGACGATGAGCACCAGCGCCGGTGGCGCATCGTCGGGGTAGCGCCGTTCCATCTCGAGCAGGTCTTTGGCAGCGAAGTCGCGCAGTAGGTGTTCGCGGCGTCGCAACTCGGCGTTCAACGAGATGAGCGCGCGGTTGACGAGGTGGCCGTCGAGGTCGGTCACCATGCCGACCGTGTGCGGTAGGTCGACGCAGTCTTTGAACGCGGCGCCGCCCTTGTAGTCGATGAGCAAGAACGTCACTCTGTTGGGCGGATGGGTCGCCGCCAGCGCAGCGACGAAGGTCTGCAACAGTTCGCTCTTGCCCGCGCCGGTGGTGCCGCCGACCAGCGCGTGTGGACCGTCGAGTCTCATGTCGAGCACGAACGGCCCGCCGGCGGACGCCCCGATCGGCGCATCGACGCCGAACGGTGTGATCTGCCAGCGTTGCACGATGTCGTTCGCCGACGGCGTCTGCATGCCCAGCAGTTCGAGCAGGGGAACGCCGTTGGGAAT
>JAYTNH010000400.1:0-3025 GCA_043748395.1 Ilumatobacteraceae bacterium
GTCACCATGAGCGGCGCCTGAGCCACTGCTCCACCGGCTTGCAGCGCAGACCCATCGAGGCTGCTAGCGAGGTGTCGAGCACCACGTTCGCCGGCCGCGTGACGGCGGCTGCACCCAGGGTACTGGTCGACAACAGACTCGGGTCGTAGCCCATCCAGGTGGCGATGGTGGCTGCGAACGCGGCGCGGCTCACGGGCTGGGGCCCGGCCAGGTGCAGCGGCCCAGTGATCTCGGGTCGCGACACCAGCACGACGAGCGCATCGGCAACGTCGGCAGCGTGCGCTGGGCACCGCAACTCGTCGGTGAAGAACGTCATCGCGTGCGAGCCGTTCGCAGCTTGCTCGACGTCGAGTTGGCACATGGCCAGGTGGTCGGTGCCGTAGAGCAGCGAGGTGCGCACGAGCAGGGCGTGGGGATGTATGGCGGCCACTTCACGCTCGGCCTGAGCCTTCAGCACGCCGTAGTTGATGCTCGCGTCGGGTAGGTCGAGTTCCCGATACGGCAGCGCACGGCCTGCGAACACGACGTCGGTCGACAGATGGATCAGACGCGCCCCGCATGCCGCCGCGGCTTCGGCGACGTTGGCGCTGCCCTGCACGATGATGCGGCGGTCATCGCGGCGATATGCGAGGTGCACGATTGCCGCGGGCTTCCACCCGGTGATCTGCTCGATCACCCGTTCGCGTTCGCGAACATCGAGCGCGCTCGACGGGGGCATGAACAGCTGCCACTCCGCTTTCTCGGCAGCCCGTAGCAGGTGCCGACCGAGAAATCCGGAGGCCCCGGTCACGACCATCAACGGCTTGTTGCGTATCCGCAATCGCATGCGACGCAGCGTACGGCGGTACCGTGGCGCACTGTGCCCGCCCCGCTGACCGCTGCGATCGAGCGCCACCCGCATCTCGCCGAACCAGTGCCTCAGGGTTGGGTGCGCGTCGACCTGCACAGTCACACCATGTGGAGCGGTGACTCCACCACCACGCCCGACGAGGTCGCCGCCGCCGTGGTGCAGAGCGGGATCGACGTGCTGTGCGTCACCGATCACAACGCCATTCGCGGCGCAGTCGAGTTGGCGGCCGAGTTGCCTTGTCGTGTGGTGATCGGCGAGGAGCTGCGCACGCATGCCGGCGAGATCATCGGGCTGTTCCTCACCGAGCGCATCCCGTTCGGCACGTCGCCCATGGCTGCCGCGAACGACATCCGCGTGCAGGGTGGCCTCGTGTACGTGCCGCACCCATTCGACCCCATGCGCCGCAATCTTGCCGAGCCGGCATTGCGCGCGTTGGCCGCGGCGGGCCTGATCGACGCGATCGAGGTCCTCAACGCGAAGACGTCGCTGCGCAGCCTCAACGAGCAGGCGGCGCAGTTCGCGACCGAGTTCGATCTGGCAGCCGGCGCTGGCAGCGATGCGCACGTCCCCGATGCCATCGGCGCGGCGTATGTGGAGATGCCCGACTTCGACGGTCCGGCCGACTTCCTGCGACAACTTCGACGCGGCCGCGTTGTGGGCCACCATTGGGATCAGCCCCGTCCGTGGTCGGCGCGTGTGCTTCCGAGCATGTCGAGCGAGTAGAACTCTCACCCGTGCCAATCATCCATGCCATCGTGCTCGGCCTCGTGCAGGGACTCACCGAGTTCTTGCCCATCTCGTCGAGCGGTCACCTCATCTTGGTGCCGTGGCTGTTCGGCTGGCACGACTTCGACAACCTCGCCATCAACAAGGCCTTCGACGTCGCCTTGCACATGGGAACGTTGGTGGCCGTGGTCGGGTACTTCCGATCCGATCTCGTCACCTACATCCGTGAGGGCACACACCTAGTGGTGAAGCGCGAGCGCCCCGGCAGTCCCGAGGGTCGGCTCGCCTGGTTGCTCGTGCTGTCGGCGCTTCCCGCTGCAGCGGTGGGTGCATTCCTCGAGAACACCATCGACGACAAGCTCGGCACGCCGTTGCTCATCGCCATCTCGCTCATCGTTTTCGGCCTGCTGCTGGGCTGGGCCGATCGGCGCAAAGGTGATCGCCCCATCGAGCGGTACGCCAAACGCGACGCCATCGCGGTGGGCTGTGCGCAGGCCCTCGCGCTCAACCCCGGTACATCGCGGTCGGGCATTACCATGACCGCCGCGCGTTACCTCGGCTTCAGCCGCGACGCCGCAGCCCGAGCCAGCTTTCTCATGGCCATTCCAGTCACGGCCGGTGCCATCGTGTTCAAGATGGTCAAGCTGCTGAGCGACGGAATCCCCGACGGCCTGGCCATCCCGATGCTCGTGGGTATCGTCACCGCCGGCGTGTCGGGTTGGTTTGCAGTGTGGGGCACCCTGCGCCTCATCCGCACCCGCAGCTTCGCCCCGTTCGTGATGTACCGCTGCGCGATGGGAGTCGCCGTGCTCGTGATCATCGCCACCCCCTGGCGCTGATCGCGCCCGTCCCGCCCGTCCGTCCGTCCCGCCCGGGCGCGTCCGTCCGCCCGCGCCGTTCCCCCGGTTTGTGGGAGGCCAGAAACCTGACGGAGCTCTTGTGGCCTCCCACAAAGTTCTCCAAACGACAATCCGTAACCTCATAGCCAGGGTCGCAGAGCCTCGGCCACGGTGGCGATGAGGTGGGCTTCGTGGTTCACGACATCGAGGTAGGTGAACTGAATGGGGCGCAGGCCGTCGAGAACCATACGGTTCATTCGTTCAGCATCGACCTGCATCTGTTGAGTGCTGCGATGGAACCGGTAGCCGAGCAATTCGACGACCACAGGCGTGTTGGGAAACCTGCAGTCGACTCTTATCAACGACTCGCGTCTGCGCCCGACCACCTGCTGGGTGATCGGGCGCGGCAGCCCTGTTTCGGAGCACTGTTCGAGGAAGCGCCGTTCGAGCCACGAGTGCCCACCGCGGCTGAACTCGGCCCCGGCGATCACCTCGAGCAACCTCGGCAGACCATACCGGCCTTGAGTTCGAAGTGCGACGAGTCGCCGATGCAGGAAGTCCTCCGATGTGAGGCCGTCGCGCAGCGCTGAGTCGACGGCGACGGTTAGCC
>JAYTNH010000401.1:0-4032 GCA_043748395.1 Ilumatobacteraceae bacterium
AGCCCCGACCTGAAAGTGTGCTCGCAGGAGGTGTTCGGCCCCGTCGTCGCGGTCACCGCCTACGACACGCTCGATGAGGCGATCGCGCTCGCCAACGACTCCGCGTTCGGGCTGCAGGCGGCCATCTTCACCTCAGACATAGCCAAGGCGTTGAAGGCCGTCTACACGCTCGATTTCGGCGGTGTGTTGGTGAACGAAGTGCCCACCTGGCGAGCCGACCAGCAGCCCTACGGTGGGTTGCGCGATAGTGGTAACACACGCGAAGGCCCTGCATACAGTGTCAAGGAGATGACCGAGATCCGTATGGTCGTGATCAGCGGGTAGTGGAACAGGTGTTCTGCCGATAGCTTGTCGGCGCGGTCATGTTCGGCCGCCCCGCTGATGTGTCGCTCACGAATGTGTGAGCACGGCCCTGATCAGCGGCCCCCATCAGTTCGGAGAAAGTCTTATGGCGCCTCGTCGCCCCACCAGTTCATCATCGTCACGCGCCGCGTCGCACAACGGGCCTCGTCCCGCCGGCTCGCGCCCCGCCGGCCCGCGTCCGTCGGGCTCACGTCCGGCCGGCTCGCGTCCGTCAGGCTCCGCGCCGCGTTCGCCCGGCGCGGCCCCTCGCCCGGCGGGTGCTGGTTCCTCGAGCGATCGTCCCGCAGCATCGCGGCCCGAGCGCAGCCCCCGTCCTCCCCGCAACGGTCGCAACAGCGGCAGCGGCCGTAGTGGTCGAAATGCTCAAAGCACCAAGTCGTTGCCGTTCGAGGCGCTCGATCCGTTCGACGCTCCCAACACGCGGGCCACCGCCGCTGCTCCGGCCCCTGTGGGCGCATCGTTCACCGACCTCGGCGTGCCAGCGGCCTTGGTGAGGGTGCTGCTCGGCGAAGGCATCACCCAGCCGTTCCCCATTCAGACCGCAACCCTGCCCGACTCGCTCGCAGGTCGTGACGTGCTCGGTCGTGGCCGCACTGGCTCGGGCAAGACCATGGCGTTTGTCCTGCCGATGCTTGCCCGGTTGGCAGCATCAGGTCGGCGCCGCCAGCCCAGCCGCCCGCGCGCGCTCATTCTGGTACCCACACGCGAGCTTGCGTCGCAGGTGCACGCCGCCATGCTTCCGCTGGCACGGGCCCTCAACATGAGCACCACCACCGTGTTCGGCGGTGTTGGCGCCGGGCCACAGATCAGCGCACTCCGCGCGGGCGTCGACGTACTCGTGGCCTGCCCGGGGCGTCTCGAAGATCACATCCAAGGCGGGCACGTGCGCCTCGACGCTGTCGAAGTCACCGTGCTCGACGAAGCCGACCACATGGCCGACCTCGGGTTCTTGCCGGCAGTCACCCGTCTGCTCAGTGCAACGCCCGTTGGCGGACAGCGCATGTTGTTCTCGGCGACGCTCGACCGCGCCGTCGACTCGTTGGTGCAACGGTTCCTCAGCCACCCGCTGACGCACAGCGTCGATTCGGCCGAGTCGCCGGTCGAGGCAATGGAGCACCACGTCTTCCATCTCATTCAAGAGCAGCGACTGCCCGTGCTCATCGAGTTGACCACCCGGTCCGAGCGCACCATGGTGTTCACTCGCACGAAGCACCGAGCCAAGCAGTTGGCCCGCCAACTCACCGCCAATGGCGTCAACGCTGTCGAGATGCACGGCAACCTGGCGCAAAATGCGCGTGAGCGCAATCTCGCTGCCTTCGCATCGGGCGAGGCCACAACGATGGTGGCCACCGACATTGCTGCCCGCGGCATTCACGTCGACGACATTCGCCTCGTTGTGCACGCCGACCCGCCCATCGAGCACAAGGCCTACCTGCATCGCAGCGGCCGTACCGCCCGGGCTGGCGCCGCAGGCACGGTCATCACGCTGATGACCGACGAGCAGGTGTCAGACGTTCGCAATCTCACCCGCAAGGCGGGCATTTCGCCTACCACCACTCGGGTGCGTCGTGGCGATGCCATCATCGCCCGAGTCGCCACCTGACCAAATCCGGCTGTTCTCATGGTCGGTCGTCATCCGAATCGGGACATGCGCGGTGTGATGTGGGTGGCGCTCAGCGCTGTTGCCTACTCGCTGTTCCCGGTCTTCACCAAGAACGTGCTCGAGGAAGGCCTCACTGCCATCGATCTGGTGGTGTGGAGGTTCGTCATCGCTGTGCCCGTGGCATGGCTGGTGGTGTTCGCCCGGGCGCGCCGCGGTGGGGCGGGTGCCAACCAGGCACCGATCCTGCCGATGACGGGGCTTGGCGTGCTCTTCGGCCTACTGGCCTGGCTGGCCTTTGCGGGTCTCGAGCACCTACCGGCAGCGCTGTACACCGTGATCATCTACACGTATCCGGCGATGGTCGCGGTGGGGGCGAGGGTGCTCGGCCGCCCCGCCCCGAAGGCGCTGTGGGGCGCGCTCGTCGTCACGATGGCTGGCATTGCGCTCACCGTTCCTCAGGTCTTCTCGTCGAACGACGCCGATGTCACGGGTCTGGTACTCACGCTGCTCAATGCATTGCTCTACGCCGTCTACATCCTTGTGAGCAGTCGTCTCATGGTTCCCTCGCCACGCCGACTCAAGCGATTCGATGGGCTCGTCGCCTCGGCGTGGAGCCTCACCGGCTCGCTGTTGTTCGCGCTTGGCCTGGTGGTGTTCGCCGACGTGCGGGTGCCCGACACATCTCGCGCCTGGTTCGGCCTGATCGGCTTGGCCATGGTGAGCACGGTGCTGGCCGGTTCGAGCCTGATGCTTGGCCTCACCTCGCTCGAGCCCGCGATGGCGGCGACCATCGCCACGCTCGAGCCCGTCCTCACCTTGGTGTGGGCAATGCTGCTCCTGGGCGAAACACTTGGCGCGGTGCAAGTGGGCGGCGCAGCCTTGGTGCTGGCCGGAGTGAGCTGGGCTCAACGCACCCACGTCGTCAGCACTGTCGCGGTGTGAGCAGTTTCGGTCGCTCCGCCCTCGCGGTTCGGTCGTCGCCGTTCGGTCGTCGCGGTTCGAACTTTGTGGGAGGCCACAACTGCTCCGGAGCGTTTGTGGCCTCCCACAAACGTTCTGGAGGGCCACAAACGTTCTGGCCTAGATCGAGCGGCCGGCGTCGCGCCAGTACTCGTCTTTGAGTAGGCGCTTGTACAACTTTCCCGTGGGATGTCGTGGTAGTTCGATGCGGAAGTCGATCGAGCGTGGGCACTTCACATCGGCGAGTTCGGTCTTGCAGAAGGCGATCAATTCCTTGGCCAATGCCGCTGCCTCATCGTCGGTTGTGGGCATGGTGACCGGCTGCACGACGGCCTTCACTTCTTCACCGAAGTCGTCGTTGGGAACCCCGAACACTGCAACGTCGATCACCTTGGGGTGGGTAACCAGAACGTTCTCGGCCTCTTGCGGATAGATGTTCACCCCGCCGGAGATGATCATGTACGACTTGCGGTCGGTGAGGAACAAGAAGTTGTCGGCGTCGAGATAACCGACATCGCCCAACGTGCTCCAGCCCTTCGGGTGACGCGACGAGGCAGTCTTCTCGGCGTCGTTGTGATACTCGAAGGTGGCACCGCCTTCGAAGTAGATTGTGCCACTCTCGCCCTGCGCCACGTCGTCACCGTTGTCGTCGCAGATGTGCACCGTGCAGCCGATTGGCGTGCCGACCGTGCCGGCGTGCGCCAACCATTGCTGGCTGTTGCAATACACGAAACCGTTGCCTTCGGTGCCTGCGTAGTACTCGTGCACGACCGGGCCGAACCATTCGATGATCTGTTGCTTCACCGGCACCGGGCACGGCGCCGCCGCGTGGATGATGCACTGCATGGACGACACGTCGTACTTGGCGCGTACGTCGGCAGGCAGCTTGAGCATGCGCACGAACATGGTGGGCACCACCTGGCTCACCGTGGTGCGGTACTGCTGGATGAGTGCCAGGTACTGCTCTGCATCGAAGTGTTCCATCGCTACAACTGTGCAGCCGGTGGCCTGCGCGGCAAGGCAGAAACGCAGTGGGGCAGCGTGGTAGAACGGCGCGGGGGAGAGGTACACGCTGTCGATGGTGACTCCGAACAGCAACGTGAGCA
>JAYTNH010000402.1:0-4003 GCA_043748395.1 Ilumatobacteraceae bacterium
GAAAGAGAAGCTCTCGAGCGCCATCGGCGAGGCGATGCTGGTGCGGATCGAGGTCGACCGCGTCGTGGCATCGACCGACGAGAAGCTCGACAAGCACACGATGCGTATGGCCGAGATCGAGGCGAAGTTCAACGACGAGATGGACGTCGGCACCGCCGTGCAACTCGAACGGCTCGACGAGCTGGAGCGAGCGCTGGTGGAACTCGACCCCAATCAATTCGTACGCAAGGTGGACCCAACTGTCGCCGACGCGAGACCTTCCGATGTCGGCGAGGACAACCGCGAACCCACCCCACACTTCGCGCCCCACCTACCCGCCGGTCAACCTGCACCCGCATCATCTCCCTCAACGGAGCCGAGTCTCTCGTCGTAGCCGACGAGCTAACTCGAGCACATCCCACCCGAGAGACCCTCATGGCCCTGTTCACCAAGTCCAAGGAAGCCGACGCGGTAGCGGCCGGCGGCCCCGGCGCACACGCCGAGAAAGGCCCAAGCGCAGCCGAATGCATGCGCACGGGCCAGGTGCTGGTGGACGAGGGACACCTTGCGCCGGAGCACCTCGCCACCTCGCTCGAGCAGGCTCGGGGTGATCTGCTGCAGTTCGTCGACATCGCTCGTGGCCGCTTCGGCGTAGGACGCGACGAGCTGATCGCCGCTGTCTCGCAGGCCACTGGCATTCCCGCCGCCGATGGCGAATCGCTCGACCCGGCACGTGACACCACCGGGCTGATCGACGAGGCGATCGCCAGAACGCACTGCGTGATCGCGATCGCAGAAGAAAACGGCGGGCTGGTGGTGCTCGCGGCCGACCCCACGCCGGCGCGGCGTAAGGCCGTCGAAGCAGCGACGAAGCGACCTATCAGGTGGATGGTGGCCGATCCGACCACCATCAGGACGTTCATCGATCGCAACTACCGCGCCGACGCCGACGTGAGCCGGCTCGTCCAATCAATCGGACTCGTCGACGACCAGGCCCGCGTGGCCGCCGTTGTGGGCGAGGTGCAAGTCGACGATCAGTCACCCATCATCCAAGTGGTCACACGCATCGTGAGCCAGGCCATGCGCGACCGTGCGAGCGACATTCACATGGAGCCGCTCGACGATCGCCTGCGCGTTCGCTTCCGAATCGACGGTCACTTGGTCGAGGCGTTCAGCCTGCCCATCGGCGTGGCTGCTGCAATCACCAGCCGGCTCAAGATCATGAGCAACATGAACATCGTCGAGAAGCGACGTCCACAAGACGGTCAGTTCTCGACGGTCATCGACGGCAAGGACGTCGACGTGCGCGTGTCGAGCGTCGCCACCGTGTTCGGCGAGAAGATCGTCATGCGAATCCTCGACAAAACTCGGTCGACCATCGGCCTGTCGGAGCTCGGCTTCCCCCGCGAGACCTACCTGCACTATTCGAAGATGATCCACTCGCCGTTCGGCATGGTGATCTGTGCCGGCCCCACCGGCGCCGGCAAGACCACCACCCTGTACGCGTCGCTACTCGAGGTGAACTCTGCCGACTGCAACATCACCACGGTCGAGGATCCGGTGGAGTACGTGTTCCCAGGCATCAACCAGATCCAGACGAACGAGCAGGCCGGGCTCACCTTCGCAACAGGCCTCAAGGCCATCTTGCGACAGGACCCCGACGTCATTCTGGTTGGCGAGATCCGCGACGCCGACACCGCCCGCATTGCGGTGCAGTCGGCGCTCACAGGTCACCTCGTGTTGTCGTCGTTGCATGGCACCGACAGCGTCGCCGCTCTGCACCGGTTCCTCGACATGGGCATCGAGGCATTCCTGATTGCATCGTCGGTGGTTGGCGTGATCGGCCAACGCCTGCTACGTCGCATCTGCGACTCGTGCAAAGAGCAATACACACCTGGCGCCGACGAACTGGCTGCGTTCCGCCAGCACAGCGGCGGCAGCGAGAAGTCTCAGTTCTTTCATGGCGCCGGTTGCAACAACTGCGCCGGCACCGGCTTCCGTGACCGCATCGGCGTGTACGAGCTGCTGAGGATCACGCCCGAACTCCGCCGGCTCATCGTCGGCTGGGCCACCACAGAAGAACTGCGCCGGCTCGCCGTCGCACAAGGCATGCGCACCATGCTGCGCGAGGCCATGGCCCTCGTCGAGAACGACGTCACCACCGTTCCCGAAGTCATCAAGACCCTGTACGCGAGCTAGGAGAAACGAATGCCCAGGTTCATCTACGCAGCGATCGACGCCGAAGGCGTATCGGTCGACGGAGTTACCAAGGCCGAAACCCTTGGCGAGGCGCGCACCATGCTCCTCGAGAAACACCTGTATCCGGTGAAGATCGAAGAGAAGCGGGGCGCACTTCAGTTCGAGCTCACCAAGGAGAAGGTGAAGAAGAAGGAGCTGATGCAGTTCACGCGTCAGCTCGCAGTGTTCGTGAAGGCTGGCATTCCGATCACCGACGCGATGCAGATCATCGGCGACGAGACGGCCGACGTGGCGTTGCAACGCACGATCACCGCCATGGTCGATGCCCTCCGCAACGGTGACACGCTGTCGGGCGCTGCCGCCAAGCACCCCGAGTGCTTCCCCGCGTACTACATGGGCATTCTCGAGTCGGCCGAACTCACCGGCAAGCTCGATGCCACGCTCGACAGCCTTGCCGGGTACCTGGAGCGCGAACTCGAAACACGCTCGAAGGTCGTTTCGGCATTGTCGTACCCAGGCGTCGTGATGATGCTCTCGCTCTTCACCGTCGCCATTCTGGCGGGTTACGTGCTTCCGAAGTTCAAACCGTTGTTCGAGGAGTTGAACGCGGAGCTGCCCTTCGCCACACGCGCGTTGTTGTTCGTGGCCACGCTGTTCAGCGACCTCTGGTTCATTCCGTTCGGCGTGTTCACCACGTTCGCGACCGTGATGGTCTGGCTGTTCAAGAGCAAGTCCGGCAAGGTCGTGAAGGACAAGCTCGTTCTCAAGTTGCCCGTCGTCAGCGGAATCGTCGAGTACGCGATCCTCGAACGCTTCTGCCGCATTCTGGGTGCGATGGTTCGCGCCGGAGTGCCGCTGCCCGATGGGATGAGGACGACCACCGAAGCAACGAGCAACGTCGTGTTCAAAGAACGTCTACTCGAAGCCCAACACGAGATCCTCGAGGGTGGGGGCTTCTCCGGCCCGATGGCCCGCACCGAACTGTTCCCCGGCGCGGCTCGGCAGATGTTCAAGGTGGGCGAGGAAACCGGCACGCTCGATGAGCAACTCGAGATGGCCAGCCTGTACTTCGACCGCGAACTCGAGACCCGCATCAAGCGGTTCACCACCATGTTCGAGCCGATCATGATCATCTTCGTCGGCCTCATCGTCGGCTTCGTCGCCGTTGCATTGGTGCAGGCGATGTACGGCGTGCTCGACGGCGCAAAGTCGCAGACGTAGGGGGGTCAGCGATGAAGCACGAGATCGATGCAGCGCTGGCCCACGAACACGGCCACCACCGTGCCAAGGGCCAAGAACGGCCCGAACGGCACCGCAGTCTTGCGTCCCGCACTGCCCACGGCGATGAGCGTCACCCCCACGATGGCGCCAGCGAGGAAGCCCATGAACAGGCCCAGTGGCACAAGCCCTGGGTTCAGCCAGCCCAGGTACGCACCCAACAGCGGCGACAGACGTACGTCGCCGTCGCCCATGCCGCCGCGGCTCGCGGCATAGATCAAACCCATGAGCGCGAGAGCAAGCGCGGCTCCGATCAGCATGGTGAGCATGCGCCGCGGCTCGTGGCGTACCAGCGCGGCGACACACAGCAGCGGAATCCCCAAGGCTGCCGTCACATAGATGATCTCGCGTGGCAGACGCTTCGTGCGCAGGTCGATCCAGCTCAAGGCGACCAAACCCGCCCCCAGCACGCAGAATGCCGGAAGCGCCCAGTCGAGCCCGAAATGCCAGGCGAACAGCCCGAACAATGCGGCCGTCACGAGTTCGAGTACGAGTGGCTCGACTCCAATGCCCATGCGACAGCGGCGGCACTTGCCGCGCAACGCCA
>JAYTNH010000403.1:0-2896 GCA_043748395.1 Ilumatobacteraceae bacterium
AAACTGTCTCCCACCCGGCAACGGACTGCCCCGGCGCCAGCTTTGACCAGGTCTTCGACCACTCGATCGACCGCGTATCCGCATTCCAGTCCGCTCAGATCGAGCCGTGTGCCGTGGGCGAGGCGTGCGGTGCCTTCGTCGGAAATGGTGACCCCGAGTGCATCCAATGCCGGAAGAATCGATGGGTCGTATCGACCGCCGGTCGCCCGGTGAAGCCTGATCGCTTCCCGCAGGGCCCAGCCGAGGTCGTCGCTCACCGGCACGTCCTGCCCGGGTCTCGCGTTCAACCGATTCAGTTCGCTCATCGGTAGCAGGCGACTCAGCGCTGCCTCGATGCGCCGCAGCCTGTCGATCGCAATGTCGATGAGGTACTCGTCACCGTCGACCTCGAGATCGAATCGGTTACCGAGTACCCGCCCGTCGGTACGCGCCCACGCCCGCTCTGGCGCGCACACCGATGACTGTAGAGAACCCACACAGTTGTATCGGCAGCAACGCCGAGAACTGAAGCGTGCTCAGGCGGTGCTCAGTCTTCGACGGTGATCGCTGCGGTGGGGCACATGTCTGCTGCAGCAGTCACCTTGTCGCGGAGCTCCTCGCCGGGCTCTTCCTGCAGGATGTACAGGTAGCCATCGTTGCGAACCTCGAACACCTCGGGGCACGTCTGCATGCACGCGCCGGTAGACGCACACACATCGAAATCGACAGATACCTTCACGCTGTTCCCCTTGCCGTGTTGATCATGATTGGTGTCGCTACTCAGGCCTTCGCCGCACGATAGCCATCGCTGACGGCATCGTCGGCCTTGGCGTAGCAGCGCTCGGGAATGGTGCGGTTGTAGAAGCGGCCACCCGGCACGTGGAAAATTCCGGATGACTCGTTGGCCTTGATGGGGTACCCGCCGGGGCACGCCCCGTCGACGGCAGCAACCCATCGCTGCTGGCTCGTTTGGGCCGAGTCTGATTGTGTCGGCGATTGCTGTGCCGGAATGGGGGTGGTGGTGACGGGTGCGAACGGACGCACCTTGTCGTCGGGCGTGACGGGCGGCCACACCGGCTCGGCGACCTGGCCGGCCGCGCGTCGGTTCTGCAGGAACAACAGTACTGCGGCGGAAATGCCTGCCAGGGTTGTCAGGCACACCAATCGTCGCGACCAACGCCTCATTGCGCTCACACTAGTTCACGTTGGCCGATGGTGGCGCTCGTACGCATTGAGCACGGCGCGGAGCGCGGCAGTGATGGTGTTGGGGTCGATCCCGACACCCCACATCACTCGAGGTACCTGCTCGGTGGTCTGGCGTGTCTCGACGTAGGCCACCGCGGTTGCCTCAGAGCCCTGGCCGATGGCGTGCTCGGTGTAGTCGGTGACGTCGAGGTCGGTGTTGAGACCTATCTGCAGGGCGTGCACGAACGCGTCGATCGGACCATTGCCACGACCCGACACCGTGTGGTGCTCGCCACCGATCACGAGTTGGGCGGTGATCTCGGTGTGACCGGCGCTGTCGCTACGCAACTCGTGGCTGGTGAGTCGGTAGGTGGGTTCGTCGACGAGGTATTCGCCCTGGAAGGCGGCCCACATCACGGTGGGGCTCACCTCGGTACCGCTGTCTTCGGTGATGTGTTGGATGGTCTTGGAGAACTCCACCTGCAGCCGGCGCGGTAGATCGAATCCGTGTTCGGTCTTCATCAGGTAGGCCACGCCGCCCTTGCCGCTCTGCGAGTTCACCCTGATGACTGCCTCGTAGCTTCGCCCGAGGTGCTTGGGGTCGAGCGGTAGGTACGGCACTCCCCACATTGGATAGTCGCCACCGTTGTCGGCCGCTTGCTTGGCCAGGGCATCGAACCCTTTCTTGATGGCATCCTGGTGACTGCCGCTGAACGCGGTGTAGACGAGATCGCCCACCCACGGATGGCGGGGATGCACCGGCAAACGGTTGCAGTACTCGGCCACTCGGCGTAGGCCGTCGATGTCGGTGATGTCGAGTTCGGGGTCGACGCCGTTGACGAACAGGTTGATGGCGAGGTTCACCACATCGACGTTGCCGGTGCGCTCGCCGTTACCGAACAGCGTGCCCTCCACGCGGTCGGCGCCGGCGAGTACGCCCATTTCGGCGGCAGCCGTGGCGGTGCCCCGATCGTTGTGGGGATGCAGACTGATGACCACCGAGTCGCGTTGGCGGATGTGTCGGCCGAACCATTCGATCACGTCGGCGTACACGTTGGGGGTGTAGCACTCGACGGTGGCCGGCAGATTGAGGATGATCGGTGAGTGGGGTGTGGGTTCCACCACGTCCATCACGGCCTCACAGATCTCGATGGCGAACTCGGGCTCGGTGAGGGTGAAGCTTTCGGGCGAGTACTCGTAGCGGATGGCAGTGCCCGGCACGGTCTGTTCGAGTGTGCGGCACAGCTTGGCCCCACTGACGGCGACATCGATGATGCCCTGCTTGTCGAGACCGAACACGACGTCGCGCTGAAGCGGGTTGGTGGAGTTGTAGAAGTGCACGATCGCGCGGGGTGCCCCCTGCAGGCACTCGTAGGTGCGCTCGATCAGTTCGGCACGGCACTGCACGAGTACCTGGATGGTGACGTCGTCGGGGATGAGGTCGTCGTCGATGAGTTGGCGTACGAAGTCGAAATCGGGCTGGCTTGCCGAGGGGAAGCCGACCTCGATCTCCTTGAAACCCATCTTGACAAGTGCATCGAACATGCGCATCTTGCGCTGTGGGTCCATCGGGTCGATGAGTGCTTGGTTGCCGTCACGAAGGTCGACACTGCACCACAGCGGAGCCGAAGTGATGGTGCGGTTCGGCCAGGTGCGGTCGTGGAGCACCACGGGGACGTACGCCTGGTACTTGTCGAAGGCCATCTTCTTGGGGGTGACTGGTTGCGGCGGC
>JAYTNH010000404.1:0-2807 GCA_043748395.1 Ilumatobacteraceae bacterium
CAACGATGCCGCCAAGGCTGATGACCGCTGTCTCACTGGTACCGCCGCCGATGTCGATGACCATGTTGCCGATGGGCTCGTCGATGGGCAGGTCGGCCCCGATCGCCGCGGCCATGGGCTGCTCGATGAGCTGCGCATCGGCCGCGCCGGCGCGGCGCGTGGCGTCGGTGACGGCGCGCCGCTCGACCTCGGTGATGGCCGACGGTACGCAGATGACCACCTTGGGGCGCGTGAAGCGGCTGACGCCGACCCGCTGCAACAACAGGCGGATCATGCGTTCGGTGATCTCGAAGTCGGTGATGGCGCCACCGCGCAGCGGGCGGACCGCCACGATGTAGCCGGGTGTGCGGCCGATCATCTGCCAGGCCTCGCGGCCGGTGGCCAGCACCTCGCCGGTCTGTCGGTTGAGGGCGATCACCGACGGCTCGTTCAGAACGATGCCGCGACCCTTCATGTAGACCAACGTGTTGGCCGTACCCAGGTCGATGGCAAGGTCGCGCGCCATCGTCAGCGACCCGTCTGCGAGTTGGGTGGGTCGTCGTCGCGGTCGGGTTCGTTGTTGCGCACCCTGTCGTACACCTCGCGCCGAGCTTCGGGCGAGAGCGCATCGATGTGCTTGCGAAAGCTCGTCATACCTGTCTCGTGGCGCGACGTCCGCGACACGGCGATGAACACAGCAAGCCCCAGAACTGCAACAACGATGGCGACACCGATCGCGATTCCCATCACCGTGCTCCGCCGGATGACACGCTGGCACGCTCGGGCGACGGCACAGCGGATGGGTCGACGGGTTGGTGCGCACCCGTGCCCCACGCTTGGCCGCCTGACCACTCTTCGCGCTTCCAGATCGGTGCGGAAGCCTTCAACGCATCAATGGCATAGTGCGCGGCTTCGAACGCTTCTGGCCGATGCGGCGCGCTGACGGCCACGACCACCGAGCTCTCGGCAAGTTCGATGCGGCCAGTTCGATGGAGCAACGCCACCCGACCGGTTTGGGGCCAGCGCACCCGCACTTCGTCGGCAATGCGTCGGAACACCGGAACGACCTGCGACTCGTAGGCCTCGTAGTCGAGAACACTCACATCGGTGCGCATGACGCCGTGCTCATCGACCGCGTGATCGCGCACCGTGCCGCTAAACAGCACCACCGCACCGCACTGCGGACGAACACACCATTCGTACGCTTCGGCGATGGGAAGCGATTGGTCGGTGATTGCCAACCAGGTGTCGCTCATCGCCGGAGGTTGCACAACGGTTGATCGTAGCTGTCGCGTGGAGCCCCTGCACCGGGGTTGGCGGCGTTGCACCTGCACAGTGCCGCGCGATGCATGCTCGACCCCGACTCGCCCTAACATCTCCTGCTCGTGGAGCCGGGCGAACGCGAGGACGACGAGCAGTACCCACCTGCTCCGCTTCCGCAGCACGAACGCGAGTGGCGGCACCCATCCGAGATCGGCCAAGCCGCCTGGGTTCGCAACGAGCCACCGCTGGCCATCGGGCGCGGCTTGCTGGTCACCACCGGGGTCATCGGTGGTCTAATCGGTCTGGCGGTGCTGTGGACGATGCTGCCCGCAACGTCCGATGGTGGTGTCACGGCCCTGTCAACCGTGGTGAGCCGCGTACTCGACAACAGCGCCGCAGGAGCACTGACCCGCGACTCGGCCACACTCGGGGCACCGGTGCCCACCATCCAGGTGAGCCCACGAGTCGTCACGTCTGCGCCCGCAGTCGCCGTCGCGATCGGCGACCATCGCTTGTTGATCACCACTGCGGCTGCGGTCGGCGACCGGCAGTCGGTCACCATCAACCTGCCATCGGGCGAAACAGCCGAAGCTCGGGTGCTAGCCATCGACGCCGAGAAGGGTTTAGCCGTGCTGGCTCCCATGCAGCCCGCAGCCATCGACACGTTCGAGATCGCTCCGGCAGCGTTGCTGTCGGGCGACCACGTCATCGCGCTCTCCGTCGAGCCGCTGCTGCTCACCATCGGCATCACCGATACCGGTGCGGCGATGGTCACCGACGGCATGATCGACGGCGTGCCGGAGGGCACCCCAGTGGTCGACGCCAAGGGGCGCTTGGTGGGGTTGTGTTCCGAGTCACGCGGGGCCGAGTTGGTGGTGCCAGGCGACATGGCGTCGATGAAAGCGTGGCTCGACGAGGTGCTCGGTGGCACAGCGTGGCTGGGCGTGCACGTCAACAGCAACCCGGCCGGCATCCTCACCGTTGCCGCTATCGATCCGCAAGGGCCAGCCGCCGCCGCCGGCATTGTGGCCGGCGACACCATCAGCGCGATCGATGCCGTTGTAGTGACCACCACCGATGGCCTTGCCACGTTGCTGGGGGCACACTTCCCTGGCGACGTCGTGACCGTCACGGTCGTACGCGCCGACGGTCAACAAGTCGATGCGATCATCTCGCTGGGCGCCCACAAGCCAGGCATGTAGCCCGCGTCACGGCCGCTGTCACAGCCGTCGGCGGCGAGCTCGACGGATGAAACGGAACGTCACTACTCCAGCGACCAGAACCAGCACACCGAGGCCCCCCAACGACAGCTCTTGACGCCGCTTCGGAGTGACCATGGTCCACCACTTGGCTTCGGTGCCCTCAACGTAGGCCTGCTCGTTGGTGACAGTCGGCCGCCAGCCGACCTGCTTGAGCCGGTCGTTCGCCACGAGCCACGGCCATCTGGTGTAGCTGCGCAAACCGGGCGGGATGGGGCCGCGCTGGAAACGCCACCGCAGATTGGCCACCACCTCGGCCATGCGTGCCGGCAACTTCAGTCGCGGCACGGCGCCGGCCAGCGCACG
>JAYTNH010000405.1:0-1860 GCA_043748395.1 Ilumatobacteraceae bacterium
CGAGCGCAAAGTGGGTCGTGCGGTCGCCAACGCGGTCACCGAGCTCGCCCTTGCCACCATTCCCGGCATGTTCGGCGTGGGCGGCGGTCCGGCGGGTGCCAACACCTACGGCGTCTACCGTCCTGCGCTGGTGCCGGCCGAGTTGGTGCCTCAACACGTGGTGGTGTTGGGCGGCGAGCAGTGCGTGGTCGACTCGGTTGCACCACCAGCCCAGGTGCATGTCGAGGGCGAGGCCGGACCATCGGCTGCGGTGCCGAGCGGGCCTACTGTCTCGGCGCCACTCGGTCGGCTGTACGGAGCACGTTCGGGCGACAAGGGTGGCAACGCCAACCTCGGAGTGTTCGCTCGCACCGACGAAGCTTGGGCGTGGCTCGACCACTTCCTCACCACTGCCGAGTTGCAGCGCCTGCTGCCCGAGACCGCCTCACTCACGGTCGACCGGCATCGCCTGCCTACCTTGCGGTCGCTCAACTTCGTCATCCACGACCTGTTACAAGAAGGCGTCGCCGCCTCCACTCGACAGGATGCGCAGGCCAAGAGCCTCGGCGAATGGTTGCGCAGCAGGGTGGTCGAGATACCGGCCGAGCTGCTCGGCTGACCGCGCAGTTTCACTGCTGCAGTTCGGCCCGATCAGGCAGGAATCCGGGAGGCGCCAAGGACGGAAATCGTCACGATCGCCGCCCAGAAGGCTGAATGGCAGGGATGCCGCCCAGAATCCGGCGGCGCCGGCGGCGCCGGCGGCGGGTCAGAGCCAGTCGCGCTTGCGGAACAGTGCGAACAGGCCGGTCGACAGCACCACGACGAGGCCGCCGGCGACCGCAACCCCTGTGTGCGTACCCGATCCGGGGAATGGCACGTTCATGCCGTACCAGCCGGTGATCAGGGTCGGGACCGCGATGATCGCTGCCCAACTGGTGACCATCTTCATCACCTCGTTCTGGCGGAAGTCGCGCAGGCTGAGGTTGGTCTCGACGATCGTGCTGACGAGATCACGCAGCGACTCGGTCGACTCGCTGACCCGAAGGATGTGGTCGTACACGTCCTGGAAGTACGGATACATGTTCTCCGACACGGCGGTGTTCTCGCGCCGCATCAGCCCGCTGACGGCCTCGCGCATCGGCACGACGAGGCGGTGGAACTGAACCAACGCCCGACGCATCTGGAACCAGTCACGCTGGTGGGCGGGGTCGATCGGGCGATCGGAGAAGATCGCCTCGCTAACGTCGTCGTAGTAGTCGTCGAACGCCTCGACGGCATGGAAGTAGCGGTCGACGATCGTGTCGAGCAGCCCGTACAGCAGGAACGACACGCCCTGTTTGGCGAGTTCAGCCGAGCGATCCCAATGTGCCAAGACGGGCACCATCGAGAACTGGTCGTCCTTGCGGATCGTGATGATCCAGCGACTGTTGAAGAACGCATCGACCTCGGTGGTGCTGAGCTCGTGAAGGTCGGTATCGACCCGCACGGCATGTGATGCCAAGAACGAGTGTGACTCGTAGTGGTCGAGCTTGGGCCGCTGGTGCGGGCTGAGCGCGTCCTCGACGGCGAGTTCGTGCAGCCCGAGTTCGTCGGTGAGTTCGTGGATCTGGTGGCGCGACGCGCCGCACAGGTCGACCCACACCACGGTGTCGCGCTGGGCAAGCAGTTCGGACACCTCGGAGATGGGGAACCCCTCGGCTTCGAGGACCCCCTTGCGGTAGACCCGAGTGAGGGGTTCGCTCATGTGCTCACTGTAGGTGTGGATTGGCTGATCGTGTCACCGATCAGGTTCGACCACGATGATCCGATTGGCGAGGTGCTCGCTGATCCACAGTGTTCCATCGAGCCTCGCCAGCACGGTGTGCGGGCCGGCGAGCCCGT
>JAYTNH010000406.1:0-5427 GCA_043748395.1 Ilumatobacteraceae bacterium
ACACCGTTTCACCTCACATCGCTACAAACGCCCTGCTCCCGCTTCGTGTCGGGGGCGGGGCGTTTGTGATACTGGGGTCATGACCGACGTCACGCTGGATCACTTCAATCCGTTCAACGAAGCGGTGCAGCAGTGCCCGCATCCCTACTACCGCGAGATGCAGCGCCAGACCCCCGCATTTCAGGTGGAGGGAACGAACCTGTACCTCATCACCCGGCACGAACTGATCACGCCCATCTTGCGTGACACCACCACGTTCTCGAACAACTTCGGTGCGGTCGGCGACATGCCCAGCGGCGATGTCGTCGACCAGATCAAAGACGTGGTCGCTCAAGGGTGGCCACCGGTGGCCACCATGCTCACGGTCGACCCGCCGGCGCACACCCGCTACCGCGGCACGGTGGCCACGTACTTCACGCCGCGTCGCATGGCCGAGCTCCGTGGGCCAGTCGAGCAGATCGTGCACCGCCTCATCGACGCGTTGCCCAGCGAAGCGTTCGACTTCGTCACTGCTTTCGCCGTGCCGTTGCCGATCGAGGCTATTGCGCTGGTCCTGAACGTGCCCACCGACCGTATGGCCGACTTCAAGCGGTGGAGTGACGACTCCATCGCCAACATCGGGTCGGTCATTTCCGACGAGCGTCGCATCGAGTCGTTTAAGGGCATCCTCGAGTTCCAGCACTACTTCGCCGAGCAGATCGAGCGTCGCCGCTCCGAACCCTGCGGCGACCTCATGAGCGATCTCGTCATCGCCGAGATCGACGACGGCAATGGTGGCAAGCGGCCGCTCAACATGGCCGAGATGCTGTCGATCGTGCAGCAGTTGCTCGTGGCCGGCAACGAGACCACCACGAAGGCGCTCACCGAGGCGATGCGCCTGCTCGCCGAGCATCCGCACGTGTGGGCGAAGTTGCAAGCCGACCCTGCTGGCTATGCGCCACTCGTCACCGAGGAAGTGCTTCGCCTCAGCACTCCTACCCAGGGCATGTTCCGTGTGGTCACCGCCGATACCGAAATCGACGGTGTGCCCATCGCCAAGGGCTCGCGTCTGGTGCTCTTCTACACCGCGGCCAATCGCGACCCCAAGGTGTGGGGTGACGATCCCGACCGCTTCGATCCCGATCGACCGAACCTGAAAGAGCACCTGGCGTTCGGCAAAGGTATCCACTTCTGTCTCGGAGCTCCGCTGTCTCGGGTCGAGATGCAGGTGGCACTCGAAGTTCTGGCCACGCGTCTTGGCAGCATCTCGCTCACCGACGACAACGACTTCCGCTATCACCCCAGCTTCATGCTGCGCGGTTTGGTCAGTCTTGGTGTGCAAGTCGAGCGCCGCAACGCATGAGCTCGCGCATTCTGGTTGCCAAGGTTGGCCTCGATGGTCACGACCGGGGCGTGAAGGTTGTGGCGCGCATTCTGCGCGATGCGGGTTTCGAGGTGATCTACACCGGCCTGTTTCAGACTCCCGACACGGTGGCCGCCGCCGCGGTCGACGAGGACGTCGATGCAATCGGGCTGTCGATGCTCAGCGGGGCGCACCTCACGCTCGCCCCGCTGGTGGTGCAGAAGGTGCGCGAGCGCGGCGCCGACATTCCAGTCGTGGTCGGCGGAATCATTCCTGCGCGCGACGCCGTGAAGTTGGCTGCGGCCGGAGTTGCCGGCGTGCTCACCCCTGGGGCGACCGCGGAGCAAGTCGTGGCGCTCATGCGCTCGGTGCTCGAACACTCCGCTGTCTGAGCCGCCTACGCTGCACGCATGGCCGACGCTCTGGAGCGCATCACCAACCTGATTGCGCTGCTGCTCGAGACGCGGTCCCCGCTCACCACCGAGCAGATCATGAATCAGCTCGCCGGTCAGTATCCCGCCAACGAAGTAGCTCAGCGCGGAGCGTTCGAGCGCGACAAGAAACTGCTACGCGACGTTGGGGTGCCGCTCGAGAGCGAGGTGCTCGGGGGCGACCAGGCAGGTCGCACTGCATACCGCATTTCGCGTAGTCGTTATGAGCTCGCCGACATGCAGCTTGCCGACGACGAGCGCCAGGCGTTGCAGTTGGCGGTGGCCGCTGTGCGCAGTACCGACGCTCAGTTCGGACTACTCAAACTGGGTGGCTCGGCCGACACGGCAGCGGTCGTGAGTGCGCACATTCCCGCTATGGAGGCGCTGCCGTTGCTGCGTGAAGCGGCGGCAAATCGGTGCGTCGCCGAGTTCGACTATCGAGGAGCGTCGCGCCAACTCGAGCCGTACTCGTTGTTGCTGCGTGAGGGTTTCTGGTATGTGATCGGCAACGACCTGCAGCATCTCGCCGTGCGCACATACCGAGTCGATCGCATCTCGTCCGATGTCGCTGTTGGCGAGCCAGGTTCGTTCGAGCGGCCTGCAAACTTCGATCCGCGAGCCACCTTCGCGGCCGACCCGAAAGAGGTCGGTGACACACCAGGTGCGCGTGCGCGAGTGCTGGTTGACGCGACTCGCGCCGCGTACGTTGCGGGTGAGGTCGGCCCAGATCGCGTGCTCGCGCGACGTTCCGATGGCGCCATCGAGGTCGAGGTCGCGTGCGCAAACGCCGAAGCGTTCCGGTCGTGGCTGTTCGCCCTCGGCACTCATGCAGAGGTGCTCGAACCGGCCTCGGTGCGAGCCGACGTCGTTGACTGGCTACGTGCCGTGGCAGGTGTCGGGTGAGCGCTCGTCGCGGGCCCCGACCTGCCGGCGATCGTCTGCGACGCCTGCTCGTGATGCTTCCTTGGCTGACCGAGCGCGGTTCTGCCGATGTCTCGGAGATGGCCCGTCGGTTCGAGGTGACCGAACGTGAGCTGGTGCAAGACCTCGAGTTGGCGTCGATGTGCGGGTTGCCTCCGTATCTCGACGAGCTGATCGACGTGTTCATCGATGAGGGTGTGGTCCATGCAGGGGTGCCAAGGGTGTTCACTCGCCCGCTCCGGCTCACCGCGCCCGAGGGCTTTGCACTGCTCACCGCCGGGCGTGCTGCGCTCCAGCTGCCAGGGTCCGAACCCGACAGTGCGTTAGCGCGAGCGCTCGCCACGTTGGCCGTTGCACTGGGCGACGACGGTGTGGTGCTCGACACTCCAGATTCGGCCGCGGTCGCCGACGTGGTGAGCGCCGCCAACGACAGTGCTCGACTGCGCGTCTCGTACTGGTCGTCTGCGCGCGACGCACTCACCGAGCGCGAGATCACGCCCAGGGCGGTGTTCCTCGATCGCGGCCGCTGGTACACGCGTGCCGACGACCACGACTCTGGTGAGGTACGCACCTTTCGAATCGACCGAATCGAGCAATGGGAGCGCACGGGGGTGATCGACTCACCGCGCGTGGTCGACGTTCCCGATGCCGACGCTTGGTTCGACGATGCCGATCTGCCCGTAGCCACCTTGCGACTCGACGCGTCGGCCAACTGGGTCGCTGAGCGATACCCAGTGCTCAACCGGCGCGAGCACCACGGTGGCAGCGAGGTGCAGCTTGCGGTGGCGAGCGAACGGTGGCTCGGCGACTTGCTCTTGCACCTGGGTGCCGCCGCCGAAGTGATCGATCCGCCCGAGTGGCGCGACCTGGCCAAGCGAGTGGCCACCACTGTGCTGGCTCGCTACGACGCAGCCGAGAGTTGATCGGCACTCGTAATACCGTGGGCCCGCAGCAGATGAGGTAGTACCGCCGCAGTTGCATCGGCGTCGGACAAGGCGTCGTGAGGCCGAACGAGCTCGACCCCGTAGCGCTGGCAGAGATCGCCCAGGCGATGGGTGAGGAGCCGGTGTTGATCGAGTTGGCGCGACAGCGCGAGGGTGCACAGGGGGGCATGGAGATGAAGGTCGACGCCGAACTCGCGGGAGGTCTTGTGTAAGAAGGCGACGTCGAACTTGGCGTTGTGGGCCACGAACTGCGCGCCGGAGATGTGCTGAGCCAACTGGAGCATGACCTGCCGCCCGGGTGGAGCGTGCGACACGTCGCGGCGATGGATGCCATGCAGGCTGGTGGGTCCGACACGAAAGAACCAGCGACGACGCGGAGCCACGAGACTGCCCCAACGATCGAGCACATGACCCTCACCGTCGACCACTACCACACCCACCTGCAACACACGATCGCGACGCAACGACAGGCCGGATGTTTCGACATCGACGACAGCGAACCGCATCGCGCTCACAGGAGTGTGCATGGGACGGACGCTACGCCGGGGGTGTGACGGCGTGAGGCACCGGGGGGTTCATCTGCGTCATGAAGCTCTCGCGGTCGAAGTAGTCGCGCCACAGCTCGATTTGGCCGTGGCGAATCACGAACAATCCGGCGACGGCTACTTCGATCCAGCGGTCGCCCATGAGGAAACGGTCGAGTCGCTCGTTCATCACCACGCCACTGTCGAGGGTGCCTTCGGTCGCTTGGTGATGGACGACCCACTCGACCTGGGTGCAGCTGGCAAGAAACGGTTCGAGCGCCGACCGAACGGCGTCGCGACCGTTGACCACGCCGATAGGCACGTTGTCGTAGACGCAGTCGTCAGTGAGGTGGGTGAGTGCATGAGCGAGGTCGTCGCGTTCGATGGCTGCAATGAAACTGTTGACGACATCGGCAGGCATGGCGAAACCCTAGCGGTAGTACTCAGAGCAGTTCGGCCGCAAGGCTGGCCACAGTGCCACGCTCACAGGCCGTGAGCGTGATGTGACCGAAGCACGACTGGCCACCGAACGCCTGGATGAGTACCGCGAGCGCATTGTTCGATTCGCCCAGGTATGGCGCATCGATCTGGCTCGTGTCGCCGGTGAAGATCACCTTCGTGCCCTCACCTATGCGGGTGAGCACGGTCTTCAGTGTGGTTGGCTCGAGGTTCTGTGCTTCGTCGACGACCACGATCTGGCGATGCAGACTGCGCCCGCGCAAGAAGGTGACTGATTCGAGGCTGAGTTGATTGCGACCGACCAACTCGTCGACGAGGCGGTGCGCGTCGTGGCTGCTGCGCTGATCGGTGAGAGCGACGATGGCGTCGTGGATGGCTGACATCCACGGGTCGAGCTTCTCGTCGAGGCCTCCTGGCAGAAACCCGACGTCGGCGCGACCCACGGGAACGAGTGGGCGGTACACCGCCAAGCGTTCGTAGATGCGGCGTTCGACGACCTGCTCGAGCCCGGCCGCGATGGCCATGAGCGTCTTGCCGGTTCCGGCCCGCCCATCGAGGGCCACGACATGCACGTCGGGGTCGAGAAGCAACTCGAGCGCAAACCGTTGCTCCTTCGAGCGGGCGCGAAGACCCCACGTCTCGGGCGGAGCGTGCGGGAGCAGCACCAGGTCGTCGTGAACCCGACGCGCGAGCGCCGACTGCGACCCGCAGCGCATCACTGCGAAGCCGTTCTCGTTCAGCACGTCGGCATCGGGCACGTCGGCCGCTGCCACGGCGCCGGTGGAGTACAGATCGTCGATGGTCTG
>JAYTNH010000407.1:0-1663 GCA_043748395.1 Ilumatobacteraceae bacterium
TCCTCTGCCCCCAAGACCCAGATGCGGCGGCCTTCGAACTGCACTGCACGACAGCGCGCGGCGACGTCGAAGTGGAACTGATCAGCCGCGAAGAAGATATCGATCGGCGTCGTGTGCCACCACAGGCGCACCTGATCGCGCGTGCCGGCCTCGACGACGTCGGCGTCGGTGAACGCAACACCCGCGGGCAGTGCGACGAACACCGCTCGCGCATCCGCTGAGCCGACGAACACGTTCACATCGATGTCGCGGGTGCCCCGCGGTTCGTGTGTGGCGTATGCCAGGGCGAGCGCACCCCCAAGAGCCCACGGGATACGCGATCGGTCGAGCGACTCACAGACAGCAACGATGCGATCGACGAGCGTGGTCGGCGACTGCGTCACCGGCGGGCCGATGCAATGGGTCGTGGTTGGTACGGCAGTGCCTCGGCGAGCTCGAGCACATCACGCAAGCGGCGGGCCTGCTCGGCGGGGTCGAGCACGAAGTCGAACTTCACCGAGTACCCGAGCGCATCGATGATGCGTGAAGCGTTCGCCAAGCTGGGCTGACGTCTTCCGCGTTCATATGCACTGAGCACCGAGGCGGGGATGCCGGTCGCCGCTGCCACTTCGGTCTGCGAACGACCAGCCCGTCGCCGTAGCGCGGCCAGGATCTCGCCGGTGATCATGGTGCGATCTTAGCGGATCCGCTCACTCCGTACTTGAGACCGGGCCGACGATGGAGCCAACCAGACACAAGCGCAAAGCTGCCGACCGGTCACCCACATTCAGGTTGCTGCGTCCGCTGTCCAGGCGGCGGCGATCGCCGCCACGTGGCGGTGGTCGGTGCCGCAGCAGCCGCCGACGACCTGCAACCCGGGCAACGCGGCGCGTAGTCCGACGTATCTGGCGGCCAGGTCGTCGGGATCTCCTGCGTCCAGTTCGACCATCTCGTCGAGTTCGGCGTGGCTGAGCTGCGACGCGTTCGCCCGTAGCCCCCCGATGCGGGCGACCCACGGCGCGGTGGTGTCGAGCACATGGTCGAAGTGTGCGGGATGGGCACAGTTGATCATGTAGTGCGTGGGATACGCGGACGTCGCCGCGTCGGTGGCCTCGATCGCTTCGGCGAGCGACATGCCCGACGGGAGTCGACCATCGGTCTCCACCGTGAACGACACGATCACCGGCAGCCCAGCCGTCTCGGCGGCGCGGGCGATGCCCGCTGCTTCCTCGATGTAGCCCATGGTCAACGCGGTCACCACGTCGACACCGGCGGCGGCCATGCAGCCGATCTGGAACGAGTGGTAATCGGCGGCAGAGTCGATGTCCATCATCGAGTCGATCCGGTATCCGTCACCGCGTGGGCCGACGGCGCCACCGATCAGGAAGGATTGATCGCCCGTCCAGTGGCCGCGAACCTCCGCCACCACAGCCACCGATGCCGCGATGAACTCGGCAAGCGCAGCGCGGTCGTGGCCGAGTGTGGCTGCCCAGTCGGGATTGGCGCGCCATGTTGGTGCCTCCAGCACGACTGCGGCGTCGATGGATCGGGCGATCCCCGCGTAGTAGCCGAAGTACTCGACCAACAACGCCCGGCCGTCGGGGGTGCGAGCAAGTGGATAGGCGGCGAACGCGGGCAGATCGATGCCGTGATCGAAAACCAACCACGTCTCCAATCCTGCGTC
>JAYTNH010000408.1:0-1898 GCA_043748395.1 Ilumatobacteraceae bacterium
GTCGAGTTGGGGCAGCGAGGCCACCAACTCGCACAGTCGTTCACGTGGCAAAATGCCGCCGAGGCAAACCTGCGGCTGTATCGCCAACTGCTCGCCGAACCGCATCGGCCCACAACCAGATGACCCGAACCCTGATCGTTGGTGAGGGCTGGTCATCGCAGCGACCCGGCGGGTTGAACCGATACGTCGCCGATCTCGCCACGGCGCTGCGGGCAGCGGATTGGCCGGCGACCACGATGGTGATCGGGCCACACGATGTCGACGGCACTGCCACCGAGGCTGACATCACCGTGAGCACCGACAGTGCGTCGGTGCCGAGACGCCTGCTTGCCCTCGTGCGCGCCGCGAGGTCGCTCCCTCACCCACCGGTCCTGGTCGACGCGCACTTCGCGTTGTATGCATTCCCGCTCGTGCTGGGACCGCTACGGCGGTGTCCGCTGGTCGTGCACTTCCACGGGCCATGGGTCGACGAGAGTGTGGCCGGGCGGCCCAGGCGACCAGGGCATGCACTCAAACGAGCTGTCGAGTCGAGCGTCTACCGCAGGGCCGCGCGCGTGGTGGTGTTGTCAGAGGCATTCGCCACACTCGTGGTCGCCCGCTTCGGGGTCGCCGCCGACCGGGTGCAGGTGGTGCCGCCCGGAGTAGACCTGGCGCGGTTCACTCCGGCGACCACCGAGCTCCAACGGGCACAGACACGCGCAACCCTGGGGTTCAGCTCCGCTGATTTCGTGGTGGTGACGGTGCGACGACTCGAGCATCGCATGGGAGTCGACACGCTGCTGAGCGCATGGGCCGATGTGCAACGCGCCGTGCCGCAGGCCCGCTTGGTGATCGCTGGCGACGGTAGCCAGCGTGCTGAGTTGGCGGCGGCATGCCAGGCACTCCCACGGCCTACTGGCGTGCAGTTCACCGGAAGCATCAGCGACCACCAACTCGTCGACCTGTACCAGGCAGCCGACTGTTCGGTGGTGCCGAGTCGGGCTCTCGAAGGCTTCGGGCTGGTGGTGCTCGAATCTTTGGCCTGCGGCACGCCGGCCATCGTGACCGACGTTGGCGGTCTGCCGGCGGGGGTGCTCGGTCTCGACCCAACCTTGGTGGTTGGCGCCGATCTACCCACCGTGCTCAGCACACGTATCATCGCCGCGGCACGCGGGACCTTGCCCGATCGCGACCAGTGTCGCCAGCACGCCGAACGCTTCTCTCTCACCGAGCTCGCCCGACGCACGATCGCCGAGTACCAGGCTGCGCTCGGTCATCGGCGACGGGTGGTGTTCGTCGGGCATGCTGGCGAACTTTCAGGCGCCGAACAGTCGCTCGTGCGCCTCTTGCCATACCTCGATGTCGACGCGCACGTGATCCTGGCCGAACACGGCCCGCTGGTCGCCGCACTCGAACAGATCGGCATTCCCGTGGAGGTGTTGGCCATGGATACCCGCGTTCGCAGCCTCCGACGCGACCGCATCAGCGCTGCTCGGCTCCCCCCGAGCGCCGCCTTCGGAGCAATCCGCTACGCAATGCGCCTGCGGCGACGCCTTCGCCAACTGCACCCCGACATCGTGCACACGACCTCAGGGAAGGCACACCTGTACGGCGGTGTGGCCGGGCGACTTGCACGAGTACCGGTGGTGTGGCACCTGCACGATCGCATCGCCAGCGATTACCTCCCCCAATCGGCAGTGCGCCTGGTTCGCCTTGCCTCGCGACTGCTGCCCGCAGCCGTGGTGGCCAACTCGCTCACCAGCCGTTCGCTGCTGCCGCGGTCGGTGGCGTCGCGTACCACGGTTGCCTACCCAGGCCTGGGGCCGACTACTCCGACGAGTCCGCGCCTCGCGCACGATGGGTTCTGCGTCGGCATCGTGGGCCGCTTGTCACCCTGGAAGGGCCAGCACGTGCTGCTC
>JAYTNH010000409.1:0-7465 GCA_043748395.1 Ilumatobacteraceae bacterium
CCTGCCTGGGGGTGTTCGCGCTCGACGAACACCTCGTTGTGCACCACCTGTGCGTCGGCAGGTAGTTCGTGCAGGGTGTTGATCTTCGATGCGGGGACATCGTGCTCTTCGGCCCCACGCATGAACGCCTCGATGGTGATGGCGGCGGAGTACTCGCGCATCAACCTGACGAGTTCCGGTGCATTCTGCATGCGCGACAGCGCGTTGGAAAATCGCGGGTCGTCGCCCATCTCTGGGTGCCCGAATGCGGCGCACAGTCCCTTGAACTCGGAGTTGGTGACTGCACCCGCGCTGACGAACCCATCGGCGAGTGGTGTGACCGAGTAGTTCGAACCGATGGTGGGCGTGTGCGTCACGTCGTCGTCGAGCAGTACGGCATCCATGGCGGAGTCGGGCCACATGAACGCGATGGCTGCATCGAGCATGGCCAGCACCAGGTGCTGGCCGCGTGCCTTGCCAGTTGCTCGCGCGTAGAGGGCGGCGGTGATCGATTGTGTTGCGGTGTACGACGTGACCTTGTCGCACAGCAGTGTGCGGTACAGCGAAGGCACGCCGGTGAGCGGATCGGCTTGCACGGACGCCAGACCCGATGCCGCCTGAATCACGTTGTCGTAGACGCGGCGATGGCTGTAGGGGCCGTCGGGGCCGTAGCCGCTAATGCTGACGTAGATGAGATCGGGGTTGATCGCCTTGAGGTCGTCGTACCCGAGGCCGAGTCGCTCCATCGCGCCTGGACGGAAGTTCTGGATGAGTACGTCGGCAGTGCGCACCAGCCGAAGGAGCACGTCGATTCCGGCCGGCTGTTTGAGGTCGACCACCAAGCTGCGTTTGCCGCGGTTGTTGTTGGCGAAGATGCCGGTGACACCACCCTTGCTGCTGCCCAAGAACCGCATGATGTCGCCGAGGCCCGGCGACTCGACCTTGATCACCTCGGCACCTTGATCGGCCAGCATCATCGCTGCCAGCGGTCCCGAGATCATCACGGACATGTCGATGACCTTCACACCCGACAACGGACCGCTTGAAATCTGAACCATGCATGCATGATGCCAGGTCGTACGATCTCACTGGTTGTCATGGCTGCATCTCTCCACGCTCGTCGCGTGTCGCTCTCGTTCGGTGCCCGCCCGATTCTCGATGGCGTCGACCTCGACATCGACCCTGGTCAGCGCATTGGCCTCGTCGGCCCGAACGGTGTTGGGAAGTCGACGTTGTTACGACTTCTTGCAGGGCTGATCGCTGCCGACAATGGCGTGGTGCGCACCGACCCCCCTCGTGCGTCGGTGGGGTACTTGCCACAGGAGCATGAACGACGCGACGAAACGGTGATCGGGTTCCTCGAGCGGCGCACCGGCGTGGCCGACGCAAACCACGAGCTCGACGCTGCCGCACACGCGCTCGCCGCTGGTGATGGTGGCGCCGACGATCGCTACTCGGCCGCCCTCGACCATTGGATGGCCCTCGGTGCCGCAGATCTCGATGCGCGCGTGGGTGACGTGTGCGCCGAGTTGGGCCTCGACGCGGCGCTGATCGCGCAACCAATGCCCACCCTGTCGGGCGGCGAAGCGGCACGAGTCGGCCTTGCCGCACTGTTCTTGTCACGCTTCCAGATCTTCTTGCTCGACGAGCCGACCAACGACCTCGATCTCGATGGTCTCGATCGACTCGAGCGGTTCGTCGTGGGGCAGTCCGCCGGCATGGTGATCGTCAGCCACGACCGCACCTTCCTCGATCGCGTGGTCACCCATGTAGTCGAGATCGACGAGTTCACCCATGGCGCTACGCGCTACAGCGGCGGCTGGAGCACCTATCGCCATGAGCAGGAACTCGCCCGGTTGCACGCGCGCTACGCGTTCGACGAGTACGACTCAAAGCGACAGTCACTAGCGGCCCGGTCGCAGCGTGAGCGAGAGTGGGCGACCCAGGGGTTGTCGCGGGCGAAGAAGAAGCCCGACGACAACGACAAGTTCATCAAGGCGTTCAAGGTCAACCAGACCGAGCAGTTGGCCGGCAAGGCCGCGCGCACCAACAAGATGATCGAGCGCCTCGATGTCGTGGAAGAGCCCCGCGAGGCATGGCAGCTACAGTTGACGATTGCTACCGCGGAGCGCAGTGGCGATCTGGTAGCGCGTCTCGACGATGCCGTGATCGTTCGAGGTGAGTTCCAACTTGGACCGGTCACCGTCGACATCGGTTACGGCGAACGGGTGGTGATCGTCGGCCCCAACGGCAGCGGTAAGACCACCTTGCTCGATGCTCTGTTGGGCCGAGCGTCGCTCGCGTCGGGCGCCGCACGGGTTGGTGCAGGCGTGGTGGTGGGTGAGCTCGAACAGGCTCGCGGGCAGCTCGATGAGCATCCCACGATGCTGGCCGGCTTCCTCGCCGAGACCGGTCTCACCGTCAGCGACGCGCGAACCCTGCTGGCCAAGTTCGGCCTGCGGGCCGGTCACGTCGATCGGCCGACCGGTTCGCTGTCGCCGGGCGAGCGCACTCGCTTGATACTTGCCCTGCTCATGGCACGCGGCGTGAACTGCCTCGTCCTCGACGAGCCGACGAACCACCTCGACCTGCCCGCGATCGAGCAGCTCGAGGCGGCTCTCGACACCTTCCCCGGCACGGTCTTGCTGGTCAGCCACGACCGCACCCTGCTCAGTGCCGTACGTCGCACTCGCACCATCGAACTACGCGAAGGCAGTGTCGTCGCCGATCAACTCGCCTAATGGGTGGCGCGCCCGCGCTGTTGCGTTTGGTGACTTTTCCACAGTGGTTGTGGTTTTGTCGGCAAACGCGAGTGGGCGGGCCGGGTGGGCGGGCCGGGTGGGCGGGCCGGGGGGGCGGACCGAGGGGGCGGACCGAGGGGGCGGGTTACGGTGCGGAGCCGACGCCGCGGCTGGCGATGATGCCCACGCAGGCGAGCAGGGCGGCCATGGCGAAGTTCACACCCAAGGCACCGGTGAGCGTGAACGAGGTGCGATCGGCCAGCGCCACGGTGGCCCCACCCACGCCGCCCATCAACGCGAATCCGACGGAGTCGGCCATGGCTACCTGACTGCTCACCAGGCCCTCCGCGCCGTCGGTGGCGTGCGACATCGCCGACACGGTCGTGGGGTTGAACAACAAGCCCATGCCAATGCCGCCCATCGCCCAGGCGATGAATGTGGCGACCAGCGGGGTGTGGGCCGATAGCACCGGGCTGACCAGGCCGATGCCGATCAGCATCACGATGAAGCCATTGCGCACGGCGCGAGCGGGGTCGAGATCGGGCTGGCGAGCCCTACGCCACTGCCCACCGGTCCAGCCCACAGCCGCACCCACGATCACGAAGCCCTGCACCAGTGGGCTGACGCCGTGGATGCGGTCGGCCGCGAGCGGCACAAAGCTGTCGATGCCCAAGAACGCCGCCGTTGCCAACATGCGACATGCCACGACCGCCGCCAGGCCCGTGCGGGCGCGCACCACACCGTGTGGCATCAGGCGATGGAGCGCCGGCAGTGAAGCACCGATGCCGGCAGCGATGATGATCACGGCGGCGACGGGATTCGAGATCTGCAGGCCGGTGACGATCGCGCCCAAGCCGCCAGCGGCGGCCAGCGCGAGTGGCACTCGGCTGGCAGGTCGACGCTCGTCGACCACCGAGGGGCCGTAGGTACGCATCGGCTGCACTGACAACGCTCCGACGATGAGGGCGAAGGGGATGACGCCGACGAACACCCATCGCCACCCGAACGAGTTGGTGACCCACCCCGAGATCGCCGGCGCAAACAGGCTGGGCAACACCCATCCGGCGCCGAGGAAGGCGTACATCGTGGGCTGCCGGCTCGTGGGGAACGCCCGCTTCACCAACACGTAGGCGATTGGTTGGAAGCCACCGGTGCCAGCGCCTTGCAGCACGCGTCCGACGACGACCCAGACCATCGTGGGGGCCGCTGCAGCAAGGATCAGCCCCGAGATGAACACGGCGATGTTGATCATGAAGGGCAGCGCTGGACCGTACCGGTCGGCGAGTTCGCCAGCAGCCACCAACGCCACCATGGTGGCGAGCAGGTATGCCGCGAGCGACAGCCCGTACAGCGAGTCGCCACCGAGTTCGTCGGTGATCGTGGGCAACGCGGTGATCACGGCGGTGACCTCGAACGCCACCAGCATGACGGCGAGAATCAGCCCGAGCGCCAAGAGCTTCTGTTGGCGCGACAAGGGCTCGATGGGTGAGGCGTGGCTCAACACGGAGCGGCGGGGGCCACGAGCGGCCACGGCCGATTGCGCTCGACCGTGAGCGCGAGATCGAGCAGCAGTGGCTCGGTGTGGTGCCGGCTCACGATTTGCAGACCGATCGGCAGACCGTCGAGTGTGCCAGCAGGCACCGAGATGGCCGGGTTGCCATGCATGTTGGCGGGGAAGGTGAGCCGGCCGTTGTTGCCAGCGCCCCACGTCGGCGTGAGGCCGCCGAACTCGCTGGGCAGCGGACCAGCGGCATTGAAGGCGACGTCGGGGTTGGTCGCGGTGATGATGAAATCGACGCCGTCGGTGGGGGAAAAGATCTGCGCCATCGCCTCGTTGAGCTCGACCCGTCGGCGTTCGATCTTGGCGCGGGCTGCAGCGTCGTACCTTCCGGCGGTGCTCTCGAGGCCGAATCGCATCTCGGGTGTGAGTTGCTCGGCGCAGGCCGGCCACCTGTCGCCCAGCTGCGCCTCGATCGCGATCATGCCGCTGATCGACCACGCTGCGCCCATGCGCGGTAGTTCGGTGTCGACGCCCTCGACCCGACGTAGTCCGCAGTCGGCGACGAGCGCCATGCCCGCCTCCTCGAGCAGTTCCCACATGACCGGCGACACCGTGGCCGTTCCCCAGTTGGGCGCGAACGCGACTCGCGCGCCACGCAGCGCGTCGAGCTGGCTACCGAGTCCGGCCTCCCATCCCTCGACGCGAGGCAAGCTGAGCGGATCGGACTGGTCGTAGCCGTTGCACACGTCGAACCAGCGTGCGGTGTCGCGGACCGATCGCGACAGGCAGCCGATGGTGACGGTGAGGTTGCCGTAGTCGGCGTGCGGTCCGCGAGGGATACGACCCATCGAGGCCTTGAGACCCACGAGTCCGGTGAAGCCGGCAGGGATGCGGATGCTGCCCCCGCCGTCGCCTCCGGTGGCGATCGAGACGAGCCCGCCGGCCACCGCTGCTGCGGTGCCACCCGAGCTGCCGCCCGGCGTGGTGCCGTGCTGCCATGGGTTGTGCGTGGTGCCATGCAATTCGGTGCGCGTGAGGTTCACGCCCCCGAACTCGCTGGCGGTGGTCTGGCCAGCGAGCACGGCGCCGCCAGAGTCGCGCATGCGCTGCACCATGCGGCCGGTGTAAGTAGCGACTTGATCCTTGAGCGGAACCGAGGCGTGGGTATCGGGCCATCCCTGCACCTGATCGAGTTCTTTCACGCCGATGGGTACACCGCCGAACGGCTTGCTCACGTCGGCAGCCGACGCCGCCTGTTCGGCCTGGTCACGTGGTAGATAGCAGAACGCATTGAGCGAACTTGCATCGATTGCCGCGTACGATGCATGCAGTTCTTCGAGTGGCGAGCGTCGGCCCGCACGAAACTCGTCGACAAGAGAACAGGCATCGCCCTGCCACGGTGTGTTCGGCATTCGGCCACGCTACACGGGCACCCTGATCGGCGGGTGTGGAGGCGTAGAGTCGGGTCGTCATGGACAGTCGCACCTTCCTCGGGCTGCAGCAGAGCCACAACCCGTTCCGCTGGTCGATGGAGGTGACGCCGTCGGTCGTGACGAGCGGACAGTTCTTGTTCGGGGGCGCTGGCCTGGGTGCGGCGATCTCGGCGATGGAAGGCACCAGCACACGCGACTTGGTGTGGGCGACGGCGCAGTATCTCTCATACGCCAAACCCGGCGAGGTCATGGACATCGATGTGACGGTTGCGGTCGAGGGCCATCAGATCACGCAGGCGCGAGCTGTATGTCACGTCGGTCATCGCGAGATTCTCACAGTCAACGCGGCGCTGGGTGATCGCCCTATGGACGTTGCCGGGCAGTGGGAGCGCATGCCCGATGTGCCCGGTCCCGATGATGGTGTGCCCCGCACGCATCGCCTTCCTGTCGATGGCACGATCAACGAACGCATGGAACAACGACTGGTAAAGGGTCGTCCGCTCGAGTTGCTCGACGGAACACCGGGCGACGGTCAGACGCTGATGTGGGTGCGCATCCCCGACGTGATCGATGGCGTCGACGCGGCGGCGTTGGCAATTCTGGGTGACTTCGTACCCATGGCGGTTGGTCAGGCGCTTGGCGTTCGGGGAGGGGGCAACAGCCTCGACAACACCCTTCGCGTGGTGCATCTGGTGCCAACAGAGTGGGTGCTGCTCGACATTCGCGTGCACGCCGTAGAACGTGGATTCGGCCACGGTCTCGTGCATATGTTCGCCCAAGATGGCACGTTGCTCGCCACCGCGAGCCAGAGCTGCATCGTGCGCTACTGGCGCCGCAAACCCAAACCTGAGGAGACACCGACATGAGCTTGCCGAACCGACCAGGAATGACCGTGCCGTTGCCCGGCCCGCTGCACAGCCACCGCGACAAGCTCGGCGAACTGGCCGACCTGGGCTACACCGACATCTGGTCTGCCGAGGCCGATGGTGCCGACGCCTTCACGCCGTTGGCCTTGGCGGCCGCGTGGGAGCCGCGTCTGCGGCTCGGTACCGCGATCGTGCCCGCCTACACCCGTTCGCCGGCATGCTTCGCGCAGAGCGTTGCATCGCTGGCCGATGCCGCACCGGGCCGGTTTGCGATCGGTATCGGTAGCAGTAGCAACGTGATCGTCGAGCGGTGGAACGGCGTGCCATTCGTCGACCCTTACAAGAAGGTGCGCGACGTGGTGCGGTTCCTTCGTGATTCGTTGGGTGGCGAGAAGGTGGCCAAGAGCTACGACACGTTCGAGGTGCAGGGCTTTCGGCTGGGTATTCGACCTGAGCAGCAGCCACCCATTCTGGTGGCGGCCTTGCGTGAGGGCATGCTGAAGCTCGCCGCCCGCGAGGCAGATGGTGCGATCATCAACTGGCTGTCGGCCGACGATGTCACCCGCGTTGCCGGCGTGGTACACGACGCGGCCGGTGGCGTGGACAAAGAGATCGTGTGTCGCATCTTCGTGTGCCCCAGCGAGAACGCAGAAGCGGTGCGCGCCGCCGGCAAGTTTGCAATCGCGGCATACCTGAACGTGCCCGTGTATGCGGCGTTCCACGAGTGGTTGGGCCGCGGCCCGGCGTTGCAGCCGATGTGGGATGCCTGGAGAGCCGGCGATCGCAAGGCGGCGTTGGCTGCGATTCCCGACTCGGTGGTGGATGATCTGATCGTGCACGGTTCACCGGCCGAGTGCCGGGCGCGCATTCAGCGCTACTTCGACAATGGTGTGACCACGACCTCGTTGGCGATCATGCCGTTCGATGCCGAGCTGAGCCATTGGG
>JAYTNH010000410.1:0-5218 GCA_043748395.1 Ilumatobacteraceae bacterium
GCGGTTGCGCACCACACGACGGGGCCGGCGAGAGCGAAGGCCGCGACGAGCGACTGACTGGTGTGCCGAACACGAGTGGTCGGGAGCGACCGGTGAGACACGACAGTACTGAACGGTGCCGCGACAGCCAGCACGCCGCACCCGATGAGATACCCAAAGTCGGTGATCGGCCAACTTCCGTTCGGATTGCGAACAGAGAGCGTGAGCAGTGCGACATCGGCGAATGCCGAGAGGGCGAACCCGATCACGAGCAGCAGCCCGACCCGTGTGCGGACGGCGCGCGCGCGAAGCAGTCGCCACGACGCCATCACCAATGCCACATCGCCAGCGGGGTAGATCGAACTGAGTGCACGTTGGTAGACCGACTGGCCACCGTTCAGCGTGGCCGGTTCCACCACCAACATCCACAGTGCGCCGTAGGCCACCGTGAAAAAAAGCAGCCAATCCACGAGACTCGCCCATCGACCGCTCGCCGCGGAGGGACCGGCGAAGGCCACGACTCCGATCAGCATGGGCACATAGCCCGCCACGTACAGCGCGTCGATGGCAAGATCAGGGATGCTGCCCACGTTGGCGCTCTGTTGCATGGTGACGAGCGCGCCGGCGATGGCCCAGAGCGACATTCCGGCACCGAGCATCTGCCACGACCGTCTGTGAACGGACGAGCGAAGTGCGCTCGACAACATCACCAGGGCTGGAAACCCGAGGGCGACGACGTACGAAATCGGCGCGAGCGATGCGTCACCGAAGGCTCCGACCGCGCTGAGCAGCAGTGCCAGCGCGCCGATCTGCGCGGCAACGCTGGCTGCTTCACGCTCGGTTTGGCGTTCGATCACCCGACCATCGTACAGCAATTCTCACTGTATGCATAGAGGTGACCGCGCTACGTGGTTCAAAGACGCAACATGAGCGCACCAACTCTCCCATCCCGCACTACGGTCTCCCCCGTGGAGATCACCACGGTTGCCGACGACCTCATCGTGGCCCACGACGGACTCGTCGTGGCACGCCTCGAACACCTCGAACCGCGCACGTCGTATCGGGTCTTCGACCTCAGTGTCACCACACTCGACCGCCCACCCGGTGAGCTGCTGAGTCGTCTGGCGACCGTGAACGACGTGCACTTCGGCGAGATCGAATGCGGCCGCGTCGACGACGATCCGGGCGGCCCCATCCAACGCGCCGCGCCCGGCGACCAGCCATACCCCGTCACGATGAATCACGGTGCGGCCCGCGAGATCGCGGCCATCAATCCCGATGCCGTCATCGTCAAGGGCGACTTGTCGGTCGATGGGCAGCCCGACGAGTGGGCCGCGTTCGAGACGTGTTACCGGCAACCATTCGGTGACCGCCTGCACGTGGTACGCGGCAACCACGACTCGTATCGCGGCCAGCAGGATTACTCCGGCGATCAATGGGTCGAACTCCACGGCGTTTCGGTCGCCTTGCTCGATACCGCCATCCCTACCCAGACCACCGGCGCCATCTCGTCCGAACAACTCGATTGGCTCGAGACCCACGCCGCGGCGAGCGATCGTCCGGTCATCGTCATGGGCCACCATCAGCAGTGGATAGGTGGCAAACGCAGCGACGACTACTTCGGTCTCAGCCCCAACTCCAGCGAAGCACTTTCAGCCGTGGTCGATCGCCAACGCGCCATCGTGGCCTACACCGCCGGACACACCCACCGGCATCGGGTACGCCCCATGGCCAACGGTGTTCCGTCGATCGAGATCGGCTGCGTCAAAGACTTCCCTGGCACGTGGGCCGAGTACCGCGTGTACGCGGGCGGCATCACGCAGGTGGTGCATCGCGTTTCAACTCGCGATGCACTGCTGTGGAGCGAGCGCTGCCGCCACCTGTACAGCGACTTCGGTATCGACTACGAGTCATACGCGCTCGGAACACTGGAGGAGCGATGCTTCAACATCCCGCTCAGGTAAGGGCAGCGTTCGACGACGCCTCCGACGCTTTTCTCACCACTGTCACCGCGATCGACCATCATCAGTGGGAGCTACCCGGCGCCCTCGGCGAGTGGACGGTGCGTGAACTCACGGCCCACACCTTGCGGGCGTTCAGCACCATCGAGACCTACCTGGCCGCCGAGCCAACCGTCGACCGTGTGATGGTCGAAGCCGGCGACTACTACCAGGTGGTCCTGTCCGACCCCGGCATCCACAGATCAGTGGCGCAGCGCAGCCGCGACGCGGCGCAACACCTTGCCGATCCCATCGGCGAGAGCGAGGCCACCGCCGCCCGAGTACGAGCATTGGTCGCCTCGACGCTCGACGACGAACCGGTAAACACGTTCGCCGGTCAGATCGTGTTCAGCGAGTACCTCGCGTCGCGCGTCGTCGAACTCGGCCTGCACACGCTCGATCTGCAGCGAGCCACGGGTCAGCAGTTACGACTGTCGACAGCCACCACCACAGTGCTCATCGCAGTGCTCGCCACTCTGGCCGATCCCATACCGTTGCTCCTCGCGCTCACCGGTCGGGGCCAACTCTCGCCCACGTTCAACGTCTTGGGCTGATCGTGTTCGCCGAGGCCGTACGCGCCGCATCGGTTCCGCCGTTCCAGGCCATGGCCATGGCCCGGCTGGCGGCCGAACGCGAGGCAGCCGGACACCGGGTACTGCACCTCGAGGTGGGCCAGCCGTCTACAGCGGCGCCGCGCACAGCCATCGACGCTGTCACCCACCACCTGCGCAAGGCCGACGCGCTGGGCTACACGAATGCCGCCGGGTTGATGTCATTGCGTCGCCGCATCGCCCGGCACTACCTCGACTGGTATCGCGAATCCGTCGCGGCGGCTGACATCGTGGTGGTGGCTGGGGCGTCCGCCGGCTTCACCCTGGCGTTCCTTGCCGCGTTCGACCAGGGCGACCGGGTCGGCGTGCTCGAGCCCGGCTACCCGTGTTACCGCAACGCGCTGCTGGCCCTGGGCATGGTGCCAGTACCCATTCCAGTCGGCCCCGATACTCGGTGGGCGCCCACCGCCGACCTGCTCGATGCAGCCGGGCCGCTACGCGGACTGATCGTCGCGTCACCTTCGAACCCCACCGGCACTGTGCTCGATGCCGATCGGTTGGCCGAGACCACCGCGTGGTGCGATGCCAACGGGGTGCAACTCATCGCCGACGAGATCTACCACGGCATCACCTACGCCAACCCTGCGCCAACGGTGCTGGCGGCGACGCGTAACGCGGTGCTCGTCAACAGCTTCAGCAAATACTTCTCGATGACCGGCTGGCGGCTGGGGTGGATGGTTGTACCAGCGCACCTTCGCGACAGCGTCGAGCGACTCCAGCAGAACCTGTACATCTGCGCGCCCCACATCAGCCAGGTTGCAGGCCTCGCCGCGTTCGACGCGCAGCCCGAACTCGACGCGCACGTGCAGCGCTATGCCACGAACCGCGCGGCGCTGGTGCAGGGCCTCGCGGTCGCCGGATTCAACGACATCGCGCAGGCCGACGGCGCGTTCTATGTGTACGCCGATGTCGCCCACCTCACGTGTGAGCCAAGCATTGGCAATTCGCTCACGCTCACGCAGCGCTGGCTCACCGATCTCGGGGTCGCGGCGACGTCGGGCATCGACTTCGACCTTGCCCGCGGCGACCACTTCGCCCGGTTCAGCTACGCGGGGTCGGGCGCCGACGTCGTCGAAGCATGCGAACTGTTGCGACACTGGCACCCATGAGCACGCTGCCGCTGGCCGACCTGCGGGTGATCGATCTCTCCACCGTGCTCGCCGGGCCCAACTGTGCGCGCTACCTCGCCGACTTCGGCGCCGACGTCATCAAGGTCGAGCGGCCCGACGGGGGGGACAGCTTGCGCAACATGGCCTGGCGCGACCCACGCGACGGCGAAGGGTTGTGGTGGCGATTGGTGAATCGCAACAAGCGCACCATCGCACTCGACTTGAAGGCCGCCGACGACCTCGCCGTGCTGCGCGCGCTCGTCGCCGACGCCAACGTGTTGGTCGAGAACTTCCGGCCAGGCACCCTCGAACGACTGGGGTTGGCTCCCGCGACGTTGCACGAGATCAACCCCGGCTTGGTCGTCACTCGGGTCACTGGGTTCGGGCAGACCGGGCCGTACGCCAGCCGGCCAGGCTTCGCCACCATCGCCGAAGCGATGTCGGGGCTGTCGGCAATCAGCGGCGAGCCGGGTGGCCAACCCCTGCTGCCGCCGATCGCGCTCACCGACGAGGTGACGGGACTGGTCGCCGCCTTCGCGACGATGGTGGCGTTGCACAGCGGCACCGGGCAGGTGGTCGACGTCAGTCTGCTCGAGAGCCTGTTTCAGCTCATGGGTCCGCTCATCTCGCTGTACCAACTCACGGGCGAACAACAGCCTCGCCTCGGCGCCGGGCTGCCGTACACCGTGCCTCGAGGCACCTATCAGTGCAGTGACGGCAAGTGGGTGGGCATGTCGACCTCGTCCGACTCGGTCGCCGTTCGGGTGCTCACCGTGTTAGATGTGGCCCACGATCCCAGGTTCGCCACGTTCGCCGATCGCATGGCCCACCGTGCGGCGCTCGAGTCGATCATGGTCGAGTGGTGTGTGGCGCGCCCGCAATCCGAGGTGCTCGACACGTTCACGACCGCTGAGGCCGCCATCGGTCCGGTGATGGACATGGCCGACATCAGCGCCGACCCGCACTACGCGGCCCGCGAATCGATCGTCACCCTGGAGGGTTCTCCGATGCAAGGTCTCATCGCCAAACTCAGCGCGACCCCCGGCGCGTTGCGTTGGCGGGGCCGCAGCCTCGACGCCGACGGCCCGGCCATTCGCGAACACGGTTGGGATACCCCATCGTGAAGAAGGCATACATCGCCGGCCCGTTGTTCGACGAGGGCGAGCGGTGGTGGATCGAGTCGGTCGAGATACTCGTCGCGGCTGCCGGCTTCGAGACGTTCCTGCCGCATCGCGACAACCCACCCAAAGACGACACCAACGTCGAGGCGATCTTCCTCAACGACAAGCGCGGCATCGACGAGTGCGACGTGGTGGTGGCCAGTCTCAACGGCATCATCACCGACGACGGCACCGCGTGGGAACTGGGCTACGCCTACGCGAAAGGCAAGTACCTCATCGGGCTGCACACCGATTGGCGGCAGCGCTTCGAACACGAAGTCGTGAACCTCATGTTGCAATGTTCGCTCAACCGACTGGTGCACTCACTGCCCGAACTGGACGACGCGCTGAGAGCCATG
>JAYTNH010000411.1:0-2503 GCA_043748395.1 Ilumatobacteraceae bacterium
ACGTCGGTCGAGACCGGCCCGTTCGACGTGGTGTTGCTCGGCGATGTCATCGAGCACCTCCGCAATCCGGTTCCGCCGCTCATCGACCTCGGCTCGTTGCTCGCCCCTGGCGGCCGACTGGTGATCTCGGTGCCGAACGTGGCCCACATCGATGTTCGGCTGATGTTGCTGCAAGGTCGCTGGCAGTACCAGCCCATCGGTCTGCTCGACGCCACACATCTGCGTTGGTTCACCAAAGCCTCACTGCGCAGCACGCTGGCGGAGGCCGGCTTCGTGGCCACCAAGGTGGAGCGAGTCGTGATGGGACTCGGCGTGAGCGGGCTGCCCATCTCGCCAGAGATCGCGGGGCCCGATGTGATCCGGTTCATCGAAGCCGACCCAGAGGCCTACACCTGGCAGTTCGTCGTCGAGGCCCGACGCACTGCCAACGCGGCCAGCGACATATTGGCCGATGTGCTGGCCGATGACCACGACGATGGTCCGGCCATCGCGTGGCCGCAACTGCATGCCGAACGCGAATCGCTCGAACAACAACTCGCTGCTGCTCGCGCCGACACCGACGCGCTCAGACGCGAGGTTGCACTCGACTGGAAGGCGCGACTACGCCGTCGGTTGGGCCGCTAACGCGCGCCGTCGCGGCGACTGCTACAGCGCATCGCCGACACCGCTCGATGCCAGATCGGGACACTGCGCAGCCAGAAGTGCCCGGGTGAGCGGCACCTCGACCCGCTCGACAGTGAGGCTGGGGTCGAGGTTGAACGGTGTGTTCGCCGCGTCGAATGCCGTCGCAGCTGCGCCGAGTCGCTCGCGCAATGGATCGATCGTTGCCGGCAGGGCCACACCGGGTTCGTCGGGATCGCGAGTACGCAACACCACATCCCAACTCGTCACCAGTTGGGCTGCTCCGGCGTCGTCGAACCCAGCCGCACGCAGTGCCTCGACGGCCCGGGCAGCCCGCCGTTGGTAGCGGCCGAGCAACGATTCGATCACCCGCTCGCGTTCGCCAGCAAGCTCGCCCGGAAAGGCTTCCGCGATGCGACCCACTGCGTCGACCACCGACGGCGACGCAGCGAGTTCGAGTTGGGTGAGCTGCTCAGCCGACAGGTCGGAGAACGCGTATGCCACAGCGATGATTTGCACGGTGCCGCTGTAGGTGGCCCATGCGGCACACAGCGGCCGGGCATCGTCGACGCCTGCGACACCCGTGGGTTCGGGGGCGGGCCGGGTCGGGGTGCGGGTCGGGGTGCGGGTCGAGGTGCGGGTCGGGTTCGACGCCGTCGATGCCGCAACCGCTGGCGTAGTCGACAAGGGGGTGTCGAGCACGCCGGTAGTCGCGCCGTCGACTGCTGCATCGCTGCAACCGGCAGTCACCAGCGCACTGCCTGCGATCAACCACACGGCAGCGCGTCGGATCCTGCGGCCAGTCGTGACACTCGAGCGCATGGCGAGCATCGTAACGGTGGCAAGCTCTGCGGATATGTCGCCCGCTCCCCTACCGATCATTCTCGACTGCGACCCAGGCCACGACGACGCCGTCGCGATGGTGGTCGCAGCTCGGCACACCGAACTGGTGGGCATCACCTCGGTCGCCGGCAACGCGCCGCTCGAACTCACCACCCGCAACGCCATCATCATGCGCGATCTGCTGGGCATCGACGTGCCAGTGCACGCCGGCGCAAATCGTCCGCTGGTCGCAGCAGCACGCCACGCCGGATACGTGCACGGTGAAAGCGGTCTCGATGGCGCCGACCTGCCCGAACCCTCCGGCCCTCCCGCTAGCTACGACGCCGTCGGCTTCATCATCGAGTCATGCCGCCAGCGCGAGGGCATCTGGCTGGTGCCTGTAGGCCCGATGACGAACATCGCGCTGGCATTGCGCGCAGCACCCGATCTGGCCAGCCGCATCGCCGGAATCTCGCTCATGGGCGGCGGCACGTTCGGCAACCGCACGGCCGCCGCCGAGTTCAACCTGTGGGCCGACCCCGAAGCCGCGGCGATGGTGTTTTCGTACGGCGGTCCGCTGATCATGAGTGGCCTCGATCTCACCCACCAGTTCCAGGCCACACCCGATCGTGTGGCCGCCGTGGCCGACATACCCGGGCATCTTGCCAACGTGCTGGCCGGACTGTTCGAGTTCTTCAGCGCCACCTACCGATCGCGCCATCACCACATGGGTGGCGCGGCGGTCCACGATCCCTGTGCGGTGATGGCCCTCACGCATCCGCATCTGTTCACCCGCACGTTGGCACACGTCGTGGTCGAGACCGCTGGACGCCACACGCGAGGTATGACTGTGATCGACAAACGCACGTTGCTCGAAGTGCTCGAGCCGAACTGCGACGTGCTCACCGGCATCGATGCCGACGCCGGCTTCGACATCATCTTCGAGGCCATCACCCACTTCAGCGTCTGACACGGCTGGCGCCCTCGCCCGACAAGTACGGTCGCACCATGCGAGCAGCACTGATGCGTGATTGGAAGCTGCGGGTCGACGACCTGGCCG
>JAYTNH010000412.1:0-8118 GCA_043748395.1 Ilumatobacteraceae bacterium
GCTATTCCATCGACGCAGCTGTGCTGGCATCGTCGGCTTGCCACACCGGGCTCGGCACGGGTGTCGAGTCGAGGCGGGTGCACATCGACAGCCCCTACGCCGACGAGAAGGCGCAGTTCCTCGCGGTCATCGCTGCGGTCAACAGCGCACGCAGCGTCTGGTCGCCCAGCGTCGGGTTCTCCACGGTGGTGGGCTTCCCTGTCGATCTGCACCTCACCGATCTGCTCTTCACCTCGCTGCTCGTGCAGGCCACCCGGGCTTCGGCCGACGCAACCGCAACCAACCCCAATCGGCGCACAGCCTCGTTCCGCAGGGCCTTCCTCATCGCCTTCGCACACCGCATCGGGGAACGACTCGAGGCCACGAAGCAGCGGGCCTGCGTCGATGCCGAGCACGAGTACGGCTCAGCGCTGGTGCCAATCCTCGCCGACCGCGAGGCGGCGGTGACCGATGCCTTCGACCGTGCATTCCCCGAAACCACCGCGATGAGATCGCGCCGTGTCAACGCCGATGGCTGGCATGCCGGAACGGCGGCAGCCGATCGAGCCCAGATCGGCGCAGGGCCAGCCGTAACGGCCGGCTAACACCCCGGCCGCCGCCCGCGACGTGCGCAGCGTCAGAAGTGCGGGATCGCCGGCGCAGACGGATTGTCGGGATCGAGTGCGGGGTCATGTGCCGCCAAAGCGCCGGCGAACCACGGGTCCCGCTTCCAGTCGGGAACGGGAGGGTCGGCCGATGCCGTGGGTACGAACGGCGACCGGTCGACCAACTCATAGCGGTGCACGTAACGCCGGCAGTTCGCGAACACTGCTTCGCCGCGCACCCGAACGACGAACTGAGCTCCCGGATAGCTTCCGACCAGCGGATCGTTCTCATCGATGCTGGCGACACCGTTGAAGCGCAGGCGTGAACCACCCTCGAGGTCGATGAAGAGCATGCCCACATGGGGATTCACGCCGAGATTACCCATCGACAAGAACATGCCGTTGCCGTCGTAGACCGGGAAAGCGATCGTGTACGCGTCGAGTACGCGCACGAAGCCGGGCTCGCCTCCCTTGTACGAGCACTGTGGCATGCCGGTGCCGTTCGCAGTGGCGAGAAAGAACATGTCGCGAGATTCAATGAAGTTGCGGTGGGCGTCGCTGATCTGGTCGCTGGTTGCATCATCGAGGCGGTCGGCGAGCCGTCTGGTGTCGAAACGGTCCTGCAGTTCTCGTTGCCCCTCGTGGTAGTCCTGCATTGTTCGTTCTCCTCAGTGAGAGCGACGCGGAATTTGCTGCGCGGAGCAGAAATCCTAGATCTTCGAAAGCTCTGGTGCTGCGGAGACGTGCAGAGGCCGCTGCTTCCACGTCGGCCCGATCAGTAGCAGCGCACCTGCGACGAACACGAGCATCGCAACGCCGGCCGCCGTGTAGGCCGCCGTGCGCCCAACGTGCTGATAGATCGCTCCTGCCGTGACCGCCGTGACACCACCGACCAACGTCTGTGCTCCGCCCATCAGGCCTTGGGCTCCAGCCTGTCGCTCACCTGGTACAGCGAGGCCAACGGCCACACCGGTGCTCGAGATCGTCAGGCCGTCGGTGATCGCGTGCATCACGCCCACTGCCATCATGGCCATGCCGGTGGGCATGTAGCCGTACAGGAACATGTAACCGGCGCCGGCCACCAACCCGATCGTGGCCAACCGAAACGGACCAACACGTTGGGCCATGCGACCGCCAGTAGGGCTGAGCACGATCATTGGCAAGGCGAACATGGTGATGCCCAAGTTCGCCAACCAGTCGGCGGCCCTGAGGTCGCTGAGCACGAGAACCCACAGCGCGTCGAACGTTCCGATCATCATGAACACCGCTGCACCCAACATGACGGCTCCGGCGAACGATCTGATCCGGAGCAGGTCGAACGCCAACTTCGCGCGCGGCGCCTGAAGGTTCTCGTCCACTCGCACGCGTGCGATCACAGGCAGACATGCCACCGTGAGCACGGCGATCATCAAGAACGGCGCCGCGATGCCGAACGGTCCCACGAGAACGGCGGCGATTGCCGGGCCCATCGCGAAGCCCGACACATCGGCCGCAAGGAGTCGCCCAAGGTTGGCTCCCAAATTCGTCGGGTCGGCAAGGATCACGATGCGCCGCACGGCCGGAACGGCCATTCCTGCACCAATCCCCATCACGAAACGTGCCGCGAACAGGGCAGGGGCGTTCGTGGCGATGGCCATTGCCACCAGGCCGACGATGTTCAACAGCATGCCGATGTACACCAGCCGGCGCGCGTACCCGCGATCGGCCAATGGCGCGATCAGTACCTGCGCCAGGAACGACGCAAAGAACCCCATCGCCACAATCATGCCGAGCGCCGTGCCACCGATGCCGTACTCGTCGCGGAAGTCATCGAGCACCGTGAACATCACCCCGTATCCCGAAGCGAACAGCCCAGTGAGCAATCCGAAGGTGAACACGACCGGACGCTTCGACACGAAGTTCGAGGGTACCGACTTGATCGACGCACACGGAGCGGTTCGACGATCCGTGCTCGGCCACCTACAGTTCACGAGTTGTGACCACCCGCCCGCATCCACAACCTGGCCGCCTCGGCGTGGCCGTTGTAGCCGCGTTGGTGTCGGTGCTCGTGCCGACTGTGCACGCCACGCGGGCGACGCCACCCGAGCCAGACCCCGGCCACGTCGGAACGTGGTCCGCAGTTCAGTCGTGGCCACTGATTGCGATCCATGCAGTGCTCACCGGCGACGGCAAGGTGCTGACGTACGGTTCTTCGGCAACCGGACAGCAGACCGGTCTGTTCATCTACGACGTGTGGACCCCCGGCTCATCGGCCGCAGCGGGCCACGAGACGTTGCCGAATACCACTGGCACCGACCTGTTCTGCAACGTGCAGGTTGTCGACCCGAACACCGACCGCGTGCTCATGTTCGGAGGCGATTTGTGGGACGCCAGCGCGGCTACGAACCAAGGCAATCCCGACATCGTCACGTTCGATCCAAGAGACGCGACTCTGTCTCACCTGCCGGGAATGTTGCGGCCGCGGTTCTATGCCTCGGCGGTCACGCTGCTGAACGGTGATATCTATGTGCAGGGCGGCAAGGACGGCGCCGATCGAGCCGAGCTGTGGCACAAAGGCGAGAGCCGACTGCTGCCGTTCGACACGTCGGGCCTGCACTTTTGGTATCCGAGGTTGTTCGCACTGCCCGACGGTCGGGTGTTCGGCATCGATGGCAAGGGCGAGATGTTCACCATCGATGAGTCGCTGACCACACTCACCAGACTTGGTGCAGCACCGCCGTCGCTCGCCAACTGGTGGTGGACGTCGGCCGAATTCACTCCCGGGCTCATTCTTGCCTTCGGCGGCCTCACCGATGAATCGTTCATCATCGACACGACCACCGATCCGCCGACAGTTCGACCGTCAGGGGATTTGTCGTCGACACGCATCTGGGCCACCGCCACGATCCTGCCCGACGGAAGGGTTCTGGCAACCGGCGGGAGCGCAGCGGGGAACAAGTTGATCGGGGTCAACAACACCGCCGAGATCTGGGACCCGGCCACAGGGGAGTGGCAACCGTCGGGCGACGCTGCGCTCGCCAGGCTGTACCACTCCACGGCCTTGCTGCTACCTGACGGGCGGGTGCTGGTTGCCGGCGGTGGAGCTCCGGGTCCACTGAACAACACGAACGCCGAGATCTACTCGCCCGAGTACCTCACCAACGACGATGGATCGCCCGCGGTCCGACCGGTCATCACGGCCGTCAGTGCAACTCGACTCTCACCTGGCGCCGACGTGTTCGTCGACGTCGAGTCGAGCGTGCCCCTCGATCGGGTAACGCTGGTGAAGACCGGCAGCGTCACCCACTCGGTGAACTTCGATCAACGGTTCGTCGAGCTGCCCCTCGAACATCTCGGCAACCTGGTGCGCACGCGACTCCCTGCAGCCGGAGTGCTCACGCCAGGCAACTATCTGCTGCAGGTGATCGACGCGGATGGCGTGCCGTCGGTAGCAAAGATCATTCACATCGCACCAGCAGCTAGCCCGACGCTCGAAGCGCTGGTTCCCTCGGCAACGATGACCGCGATCCGGCTGGGTACACCGTGAATCAGACTGGCATGAACCACACTGGCAGCATCATCGTTGACGATTCGTCAGCCGCTGCAATCGCTGCGCTCTTACGTGTCGAGGCAACGCAGGGACACGCTCCCGCGATCGCCGTGGCCGTGGTCGACGGCGGGCGAATCGTGCACTCGGCCTGCCACGGCAGCATCGGCGACCAGCCCGTCACCGAGCACACTCGGTTCCGCATTGCATCGATGACGAAGAGCTTCACCGCAGCGCTCGTGCTGGCACTTCGCGACGACGGTGAACTGAATCTTGACGATCCGATCGCGATGCACGTACCTCAGCTGACGTCGTTGACACCGCCGACGACCGACAGTCGCACCATCACCGTACGCGACCTGCTCACGATGTCGGCTGGACTCGCCACCGACGACCCGTGGGCCGACCGCCAACTCGCGGCGACCCCTGCCGACATGGACGACCTCTTCCACACTGGGGCCACGTTCGCGGCAGCCCCCGGAGTGGACATGAACTACTCGAACTATGGCTACGCCATGCTCGGTCGAATGATCGAGCGGCTGACCGGAGTCGGGTGCAGCCAGGCGATCACCGAGCGCGTGCTCGTGCCGCTTGGAATGCACGAAACAACGTTCGATCTCGACGCAGTCGACCGGTCAGCAGTCAGCATCGCCGAGCCGCACCGAGTGATCGACGACACTGCGTTCCACGAAGGTTTCGAGCCGCTGGCCGACGGCGGTTTCGCGGCAATGGGGGGCCTGTGGTCCACCACTGCCGACTTGGCCATCTGGATCGGCTTCTTCGCCGACGCCTTTCCCCCGCGAAGCAACGACGACCCGTACAGCGCCGTGCTCTCGCGTGCCAGCCGGCGCGAGATGCAACAACTCCACCGAGCCGACACGCCACCGACCTTGCACCATGGCCCTGATGGCAGGCTGCGCCAGATCACTCTCGGCTACGGCATGGGCCTCAACCGGCTGCATCACCTCGATGTCGGCCCCATCGTGTCGCACTCGGGTGGCCTACCTGGGTACGGCTCGCACATGCGGTGGCTCCCCGAGTGCGGTGTCGGATTCGTGGCCCTGGCCAACGTCACGTACTCGCCGATGCGGATGTTGTCGCTGGCCGTGATGGAGGCGTTGATCGACGCCGGCGTCCTCACCATGGCGCCAGCGCGACACGATGACTCACTGCTCCGACCGGCGGCGACGGCGCTGGCCCATCTCATCTCCGATTGGGACGATGGCGTCGCGCGCACCCTGTTCGCCGACAACATGCTGAAGGACGAGCCGATCGAGCACTATCGCCGGTCGTCCGCCGCGCTCGTCGAGCGCCATGGCCGGCTTACCCTGCGATCGTTGGCGCCCATCTCGCGCACAGAGGCCGACGCGGTCCTTGCTGGCGAGCGCGGCTCGGTGAAGCTCGAGATCCAACTCGGCTCAATGGTTCCACCGCTTGTGCAGTGGTATGGCGCCGAGAGCCTTCCCGACGAGGAGTCGACGTGATGACCCGTATTCTCGACTACAACGGACGCGACGCAGAACGCCTCACAACAGTGGCCTCGATCAGAGCGCTCAAGAAGTCGGGCACCAAGCTCGCCCAGACCACGGCGTCGACAGCGGCCGAGGCCGCCGCGGCCGAGGCCGCCGGGATCGAAATGGTGGTGTGCCTGGCCGATGTCGTGGATGTAGTGCGCCAGGGTTCACCCCGTGTGTTCGTCACTGCCGCGATCGACTTCGGCGGCGCCGTCACGCTCGACGACCTGCTCGCCACCGCGCTGACGGCGTTGGGCGACGGAGCCGATGCGGTCATCACCGCGCGTCGACTCGACTGTGTCAGACGGCTCGCCGACGAGGACATTCCGGTCATGGGCCACCTCGGTTTCGTGCCCAAGAAGTCGACGCTGTACGGCGGAGTGCGGGCTGTCGGCAAGACCGCCCACGAAGCTGTCGGCCTGTGGCAGAAGTTCCGCGACCTCGAAGAAGCGGGTGCATTCGCAGTTGAGTGTGAGCTGATTCCAGCTTCGGTGATGAGCGAGATCAATCGCCGCACGGGCATGGCAACGATCTCGCTCGGCTCAGGTCCCGACGCCGATGTGATGTTCCTCTTCTCGTCCGACATCTGCGGCGAGAGCCCCCGCCGCCCCCGCCACGCACGCGCCTACGCCGATCTTGCAGCGTTGTACGAGCAGATTGGTCGCGAGCGCGTGCGCGCACTCACGGCATTTCGAACTGATGTGACCTCGGGCAGCTTTCCCGACAACTCCGAGGTCAGCCAGATCGATCCCACAGAACTGGCCTCATTCATCGAGACACTCGACTCGTGACCGACACCGTCGCAGTGACTCCCGACGACATCGAGCGTGCCGCTGCGACCATTGGCGCCTACGTGCGTCGCACGCCCGTCATCGAGCACGGTGCCGTGCTGCTCAAGCTCGAGTTGCTGCAGCATGCAGGCTCGTTCAAGCCACGGGGCGCGTTCAACCGTGTCCTCACCGAACCCTCGCTACCGCCGGCGGGAGTCATCGCTGCCAGCGGGGGGAACCACGGAGCTGCTCTGGCCTACGTAGGGGCGACGCTCGGCATCCGTGCCGAGGTGTTCATGCCGACCACGTCACCCTTTGTGAAGCGGGCCAACATCGAACGCTTCGGCGCTGCGGTCACCGTTGTCGATGGATACTTCGACGATGCGCAACGGGCTGCCGAGCAGCGCCAGTTGATCACCGGTGCGCTCATGGTTCACCCGTTCGACCACGCCGCCACTGTGGCCGGCCAGGGCACCATGGCGCGCGAACTCGAGCAGCAGATCGACGGCTTCGACACGCTCATCGTGGCCAGTGGTGGTGGGGGCTTCACGGCCGGGCAGGCCGCATGGCTCACCGATCGCGTGCGCATCGTGAGCGTCGAGCCCGAGACGTCGCAGTGCTTGCGCGCCGCACTCACCGACGGTGAACCGGTCGACGTCCCCGTGAGCGGCGTGGCCGCCGATTCGTTGGGCGCACAACGCCTCGGCAGGGTGCCCTGGTCGATCGTTCGCCGATACGTCGACGAGGCCGTGACAGTCGATGACGACAGCATCCGCGACGCCCAACGCGCAATGTGGGATGACTTCAGACTGATCGTCGAGCCCGGCGGCGCAACAGCGCTAGCCGCCATCCGCACCGGCGCGTATCGGCCTGCCCCGGGTGAACGTGTGGTGGTGGTGATCTGCGGGGCCAACTGCGAGCCATCCACAGCAACCGGTGCAAGGCCCGAACCAACGATCACCTCCTGTATCTGAGCCTCGCGTCGCCGACTACCCTGCATCCAACTCGTGCAGGAAGCCGAGCAGACCGGCATTCACCTGGTCGGGCCGCTCCTGTTGCAGCCCGTGCCCAGCCCCCGGGATGATTTCGAGGTGGCGCAGATTCGGTAGCGACGCACGCATCGCCTCGATGGCCTCGGGCGTGTTGCCGGCGATCATGTCGGTCGAGCCACCCATGTAGAACGAGGGCTGCTCGATCGTCGCGCCGACCCACGGCCCCAGCAGCCCGGGCATGCGGTTGATGTTGCGATACCAGTTGAGCCCGCCCCTGAACCCGGTGCGCGTCATCTCTGCGGTGTAGAAGTCCAGATCAGCATCCGTCAGCCACGGCGGCAGCGAATCAGGGATCACGAACTGTTGAGTCATGGTCTCCCCGAGAGGGAAGTGGCCGTCCCACCCTGACTCGCGATCGCCATTCGCTATCGCATCGCCCGAGATCATGTACAGCACGCCGAGCATCGATCGTCGCACATCGGCCTCGAAGTCGGCCTCGGCCACCCCGGGCTCCTGAAAGAACAGCCGGTAGTAATCGCGTCCCTCGCCCGCACCCATGCGCATCATGTCATTGACCGTGAAGCCCTCGGGCAGCTCACCGATGGCAGGATGATACGGCACGCTCAGGCAGGCCACCGCCCGGAACATGTCGGGACGGGTGAGCGCTGAGTACCACGCCACGGGCGCACCCCAGTCGTGTCCGACCACACCAGCAGTCGACAGCAGGGAGTG
>JAYTNH010000413.1:0-2820 GCA_043748395.1 Ilumatobacteraceae bacterium
CGAAGCCCTTCGCGCCGGCGGGCAACTCGATGCCGAAGGTTGCGTAGTTGCCGGCGGCATCGACGCCAACCAGATCGTCGGGCAGGTGAATGGTCTTGCCCCGCTCTGCCGCCGAAGCCAGCAACGACCGACAGGTGTCGAGGTGGTCGGGCTCCCACAACGAATCGCCGATGCCGTGACCTTGGGCAGCGAGGAACGTGAAGCACATCGCCCCGCCGATCACCAGCGAATCGACGGTGCCGAGCAGTGCCTCGACCACACCGAGCTTGTCGCTGATCTTGGCCCCACCCAGCACCGCAACGAACGGACGCTTGGGGTGATTGCGAAGGCCGAGCAGCACGTCGACCTCTTTCTCGAGCAACAACCCCATCGCCGACGGCAGCGTTGCCGGTGGGCCCACGATGGAGGCGTGCGCCCGGTGGGCTGCACCGAATGCATCGTTCACGTACGCGTCGATGCCAACGACCAGCGCAGCCGCGAACGCCGGGTCGTTCGCTTCCTCACCCGGATTGAACCGGAGGTTGTCGAGCAACTCGACACCTGGTGCGAGCTCACCAAGGCGGGCGCGCACGGCATCCATGGAGTACTTGGGGTCGGGCTTGCCCTTGGGCCGCCCGAGATGCGAGGCACACACCACATGGGCGCCGCGCTGCGTGAGCCAAGTGATGGTGGGCAGAGCCGCCCGGATGCGGAAGTCGTCGGTGATGCGGCCGTTCTCGATCGGCACGTTGAAATCGGTGCGCACCAGCACGCGCTTGGCGTTGACGTCGCCCAGGTCGGCGAGTCGGGGGATGTGCGCGGCCACGATGGTCAGCGACCCTTGCGCTTGGCTGCCACTTTCGCGCCTACGAACAGGGCGGTGTCGACCAAGCGGTTCGAGTAACCCCACTCGTTGTCGTACCAGGCGAGCACTTTCACCATGGTGCCCATGCTCGATGTGAGGCCGGCGTCGAACACCGCGCTGTGCGGATCGGTGACGATGTCGCTCGACACGATGGGGTCTTCTGTGTAGCGAAGGATGCCCTTCAGCGAGCCCGCCGCAGCCTTCTTGTAGGCCGCGTTGATCTGCTCGACCGTGGCTGCCTTCTTGAGGTTGGCGGTGAAGTCGACGATGGATCCGGTGGGCACCGGAACGCGCAACGAAGTGCCGTCGAGCTTGCCCTTGAGGTGCGGCATAACCAAGCTGGTGGCCCTGGCGGCACCCGTCGACGTGGGAATGATGTTGATCGCCGCGCCGCGCGCACGACGCAGATCGTTGTGGGGACCGTCGACCAACTGCTGGTCGCCGGTGTAGGCGTGCACGGTCTGCATGAGACCTTCGACCACGCCGAACGCGTCGTCGAGCACCTTCACCAAGGGCACGAAACAGTTGGTGGTGCAGCTCGCGTTGGAGATGACTTTGTGGGTCTTGAGGTCGAAGTCCTTGTGGTTCACGCCATACACGAACGTTGCGTCGGCCGCATCGCATGGGGCCGACACGATCACCAGCGGCGCGCCAGCCTCGAGGTGATAGGCGGCCGTGTCGCGCTTGGTGAAGAACCCGGTCGACTCGATCACGACGTCGACGCCGAGGTCACCCCAGGGCAGATTCTTGGGGTCGCGCTCACTGAGCACGCGCAACTCGTCACCATCGACCTTGATGCCGGTCTTGGTGGCCTTCACGGAGTTGGGGAGCACGCCCAGCACCGAGTCGTACTTGAGGAGATGAGCCATGGTCGTGAGCGACCCGAGGTCGTTCACCGCTACGAAGTCGATGTCGGCGCCGCGCTGCTTGGCGGCGCGGAAGAAGTTGCGGCCGATGCGGCCGAACCCGTTGATGCCTACTCGAACGGTCATTGTCACGCCTTTCAGGTGAGTCGTTCTCTCACTCTCGACACTACCCAACGCCGCGATCAACTCGGCGATCGACTCGTTCGTCAGCGGCCGATGTCGCGGTGCCCGGTTTGCACTGCCCAACCATGAGCCCGCAGACGCGCTGACAGCTCCTCGGCAACGGCAACCGCGCGGTGACGACCACCGGTACACCCGAACGCGATCGTGAGATAGCTCTTGCCCTCGCTCTCGTATGCGGGCAGCAGCGCAAGCAACATCGCTTCGAATCGGTCGAGGAAGTCGGAAGCCGGCGCGCGCTCGACGACGAAGTCGCGAACGGCTGGGTCGTGCCCAGTGAGCGGTCGCAGCGCGTCCTCCCAATGCGGGTTGGGCAAGAACCTCACGTCCATCACGATGTCGGCATCGATGGGCAACCCGTGCTTGAAACCGAAGCTCTCGACAGCGATCTGCAGGCGCTGACCCTCGATACCGAGATCGAACGCGGCGACGATCTTGGCCTTCAACTGGTGCACGTTCAATTCGGTGGTGTCGATGACGAGATCGGCCGCAGCCTTCACCGGCTCGAGCAGGGTGCGCTCGAGCTCGATCGCCTCGACCAAACCGCGAGCCTCGTCGTGCATGGGGTGAGGGCGCCGTGTGGCGTCGTACCGCTTGACGAGCGCCCCCGAACTGGCGTCGAGGAACACGAGACGTACTCGGTGTCCCTGAGCGCGTAACGCGGCCACCTTCGGCAACACCTCGAGGTGCTGGCGACCGGCGACGAGGGCGAGCCGCTCGGTCTCGCTGCCGGGCTTGCTGGCCAACTCGACGATGGTATCGACCAACGAGGTGGGCAGGTTGTCGATGACGTACCACCCGAGATCTTCGAGGACGCCCGCGGCTCCCGATCGGCCGGCACCTGACAGGCCGGTGATGAGCACGATGTCGGCCATGAGGTGATCGTAGGCGCTACCGCTTGATGGTGCGCAGATACAGCAACCTCGGAAT
>JAYTNH010000414.1:0-6645 GCA_043748395.1 Ilumatobacteraceae bacterium
GGGACGTCGAGTCCGGCAGGTTGAGTCCGGCACGGCTGCCCGGAAGCCACAAGCTAGGCGAGCGCCAACGGTCTGTCAGCAGCGATGTACCGTTTCGGAATGTCTGAGAACCTCCGCACGTACACCAAGGCCATCTTCGGACTCGATCACGTCGTCCGGCTCGTGCCTGCAGACGCATGGTCCAACGCCTCGCCGTGTTCGCAGTGGACGGCCCGCGACGTGCTCGGTCATGTCATCGGCATCCAGCGTTGGATCGAGACGCTGGCCCTCGGCACCCAGGCCACCATCGACCCGTGGGACAATCCCGGCCAGGTAGCCGGCGACGATCCCGCTGCTGCATGGGCGTCGGTGCGCGACGCCGTGCTCGCCGCGCTCGACGCGCCGGGTGTGCTGAATCGGGTGATCGAATCGTTCGTCGGTTTGGAGTCGATCGACACCGCCATCGGCTGGAACGTCGTCGACACGACCGTCCACACCTGGGACATCGCGCGAGCCGCCGGCGTCGACGAGGCGATCGACCCGGCACTCGTCGCGCACGTCGCCGCGCAAGTAGAACCCCGGGTCGACCACCTCCGCGAGTCCACGTTCATCGGCGCGCCCGCCGAGTGCCCACCCGACGCCGACTCCACCACACGTCTACTCGCCCTGCTCGGCCGCGCCGTATAACCCTCGGTCAGGAGTGGGGGAATTTGGGCGGCATTCCTGCCACCCAAGTTTCCGGGCGGCGTTCGTGACACAAACCGTCGCGAACGCCGCCCGGTTGGGCAATCTCTTCGCTCAGGGTCGAACTTCGACGTCGCCGGGGACCGGTGAATCAGCCGGCTGGACCGGCAGGAGGATCAGGACGAGAGGTGCGGTGTATGCCCAACTCGCCAGGATCTCGGTGTTTCCCGCTGCGGTCGCCAGCCAGTCGATGCTGAAACCACTGCGCTTCTGCGATTGGTTGCCGTTGCCGAACGCGGAGTTCGCGTTGGTCGCCGTTCCGATGTAGATGCACACGAATCCGGCAGGTGCGGTTGGAACTGCAAACGTGCCTGTGCACGCAGCGTTGGCGTCGTCGGTGGCGGCATTGGCGCCGAATTCGACGTCGGTCGAAACTAGGTCCTTGGTTCCTCTGGCTGGAAAGTCGACCGAGAAGCGATTGAACTGGCTGGCTGCGGTGGCGTTGAATCTCCAGTCGACCTCGCCGGTGACCGTCTGAAGCGCTGGCAGGGTGTCGAACGACGAGATACCGCGAGGTCCGATTGGTCCAACTGGTCCAACCGGGCCAACCGGCCCACTGCCCTCGGGCTGGAAGTAGCCCACGATATCGATGATCACGTTGACCGTCCCCGCGAGGTTGAACACCGAGATCGAGCCAGTCGCCGACAGACCAACCGTGACCTGGTTGGGTGTGGGGGGACTCGTGCTGGAGTAGTTCAGGTTGGAAGCCATCGGTCTCGGCGCATCCTGCGGGAACACCGTCAAGAAACTCGGGGCGGTCGGGTTGACGGCTGTGGTGTTCGTGGCGATCGCCGTGGCGGTCGCCGGAATCGTGCAGCCTCCGTTGGCACCCCTCACTTGGAACGTGACCGTCTCGGCAGGTCCGATTGGGATAGTCCGGGTGCCTACCAGATCGGGAAGGGGTCGTGTGTCGACCAAGCGACAGGGGGCAATGGCGACGAACGCTGATGGGACGGACGGCCCCACCGCGCCAACTTGCTGCACTACATAGCCTGCGATGGCCGAGCCTGCTAGTGCTGCGACCACACCCAACCGAGAGATGCTGCGACGATTCATGAGATTCCTTTCTCGAGGTTCCCAGGGCCTGGCACATCCGGTTTACCCTCCGACCAAACAGCCGACCAAACAGCCGACCAAACAGCTCCGTAGCACCCCGGTGGCGCCCCCACCGTCATCGGCGCGAGGATGGCCGCAGGAGGACCTGTCATGCAGTTCGGATTCGTGGTGCCGTGGGGCGATGCAACCGACATCGCCGCCCTCGCGGTCGCGGCCGAGGCAAACGGCTGGGACGGCATCTTCACCTGGGAGCCGGTGTGGGGCGTCGACGCATGGATCAGCCTCGCCCTCGCCGCCGACCGCACCACCACCATTCGCCTCGGCACCATGCTGACGCCGCTGCCGCGCCGCAAGCCGTGGGAGCTCGCCGGTCAGGTCGCCACCGTCGATCGCGTGTCGAACGGCCGGGCGATCTTGAGCGTCGGGCTCGGTGCACCCGACACCGGCTACCACTCGTTCGGCGAGGTCACCGACCGGCGCACGCGGGCCGAGCTACTCGACGAGGGACTCAACGTCGTTCGCGGCCTGTGGCGCGGCCAGCCGTTCGAGCACGTCGGCAAGCACTACACCATCACGCCCACCGACTTCCCCACCATCGGCCACACCGTGCAGCAACCCGGCGTACCCATCTGGTGTGTCGGTGTGCTGCACGCGCCGAAGTCGATGCGTCGTGCGCTCAGCTGCAACGGACTCATCCCGCAGGTGATCGACGACGGCACAGCCCGGCAATGCACGCTCGAGGAACTGCAGGCAGCCGACCTCCCGGACGGGCTCGATGTGATCATCGAGGGCAGCTGGGGTGAGCACTCCCCCGCTGCATGGCGCGATGCCGGAGCGACGTGGTGGATCGAGTCGATGTGGAGCGCGATGAGCGACCCAGAGCCGGTCGGGGCAGCGCTCACCCGGCTCGAAGCTGGTCCGCCGACGGTCGATTGATACCGTCGCTCCGTGACAACAACTGCCACCACCGGCTGGAACCTCGCCGACATCTGGGAGCACAACGCCGACCGCTTCCCCGACACCGTGGTGCAGATACAGGGCGATCGTTGTTTCACATGGGCCGAGTTCGACCGGCGGGCCGACGGCATCGCTGCCACACTGCTCTTGGCTGGAGCACAGCATCAGGACAAGGTGGCGCACTACCTGTACAACTGCCCCGAGTACCTCGAGAGCATGTTCGGAATGTTCAAGGCGGGCCTCGTACCGATCAACACCAACTACCGCTACAGCGACGACGAACTCGCCTACCTGTGGGACAACGCCGACGCGGTGGCCGTGATCTTCCACGGCGTGTTCGCCGAGCGGTGCGCAGCGATGCGTACCCGTGTGCCGAACGTGCATACCTGGATCTGGGTCGACGACGGCCATGGCAGTTGCCCCGAATGGGCGATGCCGTACGAGACGGCGGCAACCAGCGCGCTCAGTCGCACCATCGCACCCTGGGGACGCAGCCCCGACGACCTCTACATCCTGTTCACCGGTGGCACCACTGGTATGCCCAAGGGGGTCATGTGGCGCCAGGACGACATGGTCGGCAGTCTCGACGCACCCTCGCGGCAGCCGCTGCCGGCCACACCCGGCTGGGACGCGTTCGACGCGCGCCTGAGCAAGCCCGGCCCGCGCAACCTGCCGGCCGCCCCACTCATGCACGGCACCGGCGCGTTCAACGCGATGTGGAACCTGGTGCTTGCGGGTTCCGTGGTCACCACCGTCGGCCGCCACTTCGAAGCTGTCGAACTGCTCGACACCGTGCAGGCTCTGCGCGTGAACAGCCTGTCGATCGTGGGCGATGCGTTCGCCAAGCCAATCCTGCGGGCCCTCGACGCCGAGCCCGATCGGTGGGACATTTCGAGCCTACGGGTCATCGTGTCGAGTGGCGTGATGTGGGCGGCCGAGACCAAGGCGGGCCTGTTGCGCCACAACCAGCGGCTGATCATGATCGACAGCCTCGGGTCGAGCGAGGCGATCGGCATGGCGTCGAACACCACCACCGCCGATGGCGATGCCGGAGGCACCGCCAGCTTCAGCCTCGGCCCCAACACCAAGGTGCTGAGCGACGACGGCACCGAGGTGGTGCCCGGTAGTGGCGAGCGAGGCAGAGTGGCGCTTCGCGGCCGAACACCAGTGGGCTACTACAAGGACGAAGCCAAGTCGGCCAAGACGTTCGTCACGTTCGAGGGTGTGCGGTGGAGCATCCCCGGCGACTTCGCCGAGGTCGAAGCCGATGGCACGCTGCGCCTCTACGGTCGCGGTAGCCAGTGCATCAACACCGGCGGCGAAAAGGTGTACCCCGAGGAAGTGGAAGAGGTCCTGAAGTTGCACCCCACCGTCGCCGACGCAGCTGTGGTCGGCGTTCCCGACGATCGCTTCGGCGAGGCCATCACTGCCCTCGTCGAGGCACACGCTGGCGACGAGGTGGACGAAGCGCTGCTCATCGCGCACGTGCGCAGTTCGCTCGCGCACTTCAAAGCGCCCAAGCGGGTGCTCACCATCAAGTCGGTCGCTCGCGCCGCCAATGGCAAGCTCGACTACTCGAAACTGAAGGCCGAGGCGCTCCGACAACTCGGTGTCACGATCAGCTGACGGGCTACGGTGCGCGCATGAAGAGAACCTTCCCTCCGGCTTCGATCATCGTGGTGATGCTCGTCGCGCTGGCGAGCGCATGCACCGAGAGCGAACCACCGACTGCCACCGGTCCGACCGCAGGCATCACCACTGTCACCACCATCGCCAGCACGTCGCCCGATGTCAGCGCGGCACCCACAACGATCGCCGGCGACGGCTCCATCGTGTCGGCGTTCGCCGGCCAACAGTGGTTCGCCGGCACCGTACCCTCGGCGGGTGTCGCGGCAGACCCTGCGCTCGAACCCGTCGTCGTCGGCCTCATCAACCAAGAGAACTCGCCGGTCGGTTCGTTCCCCGAACTGCGCGTCGCCGTCGAAGCAGCGGTCAACTGGGCCAACTCCGAGCTCAACGGGGTTGGCGGTCGGCCCATCAAGTTGGTCAGCTGCATCACCAGCTTCTCTGTCGAGCAATCACAGGCATGTGCACAGCAACTGGTCGAGGCTGGCGCCGTGGTGGTGCTCACCGGTCTCGACATCACCGCCAACGGTTCGCTGCCCATCCTCGAGCAGAACGGCATCCCGGTGATCAGCGGTCTGCCCACCACGCTGGCCGAGCTACGCAGTGACAACGTCGTGTCATTCAGCGGCAGCATCACCGGCGCGTACGTGGCATTCGTTGCCGACGCCGCTCGCAACGACGCCGCCAGCATCGCGATTGCTTACGGCGAGTTCGAGAGCTTCGCCGTGCCGGCGCTCGAGTACGGGGCAAAGGTCGCCGAACAACTCGGCATGAAGGTCACGCTCATCCCATTTGGTCTTGGCCTCACCGACTACCTACCGATCGTGCAAGCAGCCATCGACTCCGGTGCCGATGCCATCACCATCGCGGCGGCCGACACGGCATGCATTCCGATCATCACGTCGTTGCACGACCTGGGATACGAGGGGCAGGTGTACATGGTTGGCGCATGCGCAGCGAAAGAGATCCTCGATCAGATCCCCGACGACATTCAGGCCAAAGTCGTGTTCAACAGCGAGGGCCCCCCGAACGAGTCGATCGAGGGCGAGATGTTTGCGCTGGTCGCCGAGCGGTACGCAACCGACCCGGCCGGCGGCGCCGGCACCGTGACCTTCCGCGCCATGATGAACCTGTGGGCAGTGCTCAACAAGGTCGGCGCCGATGCGGCCCCCGAAGCGATCTCGGCCACGCTCAAGGGCGCCCGAGCCGAGCCGAGCTTTTGGGGCCATCCATACACGTGCGACGCCAAGCAGGTGCCAGGTCTCCCGGCACTGTGCTCCCCCCAACAGACACTGTTCACGTTGCCCACCGACGGTGGCGATCCTGTGATCGTCAGCGACGACTGGATCGACGTGCCAGCATTCGTCGCCAACCTGTGAACCAGCACTAGGCGGTGCGGCCATCGCCTCGCACTTCACCTACCTGCTGCTCGGTCTCGGCGCCGGAGCCGTCATTGCGGTGCTCGCCCTCGGGTTGGTGGTCACACATCAGGCCAGCGGTGTTGTCAACTTCGCGCACGCCGCCCTCGGGGCGTATTCGGCCTTTGCGTTTTACCGGTTCCGTTCGACCGGGCTGCTGGTACTGCCGGTTTTCGGCCTGCCCGACATCGATCTCGGCGGCCGACCCACGGTGCTCACGGCACTGGCGATCGTGGTGGCGATCGCCGGCGCCATCGGCTTGCTCGTGTCGCAGGTGGTGTACCGACCGTTACGTACCGCCTCCCCTCTGGCGCGGATGGTCGCGTCACTCGGTGTGATGCTCTACTTCATCGAGGTCTGTGGCCAACGCTTCGGCCCGCGCGGGGCCACCGCGCTGATCATCAAGCCGGTACTTCCGGCCAGGCTGGTGCGTCTCACCGACAACGTCGCGATCTACCAAGACCGCCTCTGGCTCGCTGCGATCGCAGTGGTCGCCGCATTAGCGCTCACCACAATCTCGCGATTCACCACGTTCGGTCTGTCCACCCGCGCCGTCGCCGAGAACGAACGCGGCGCGCAGTTGCTCGGCGTGCGAACCGAGTTCGTCGCCGCGCTCAACTGGGTGCTCGCCAGCATGCTCGCCGCCTTGGGTGTCATCCTCGCCGCACCGATCACCAAGCTGAACCCGATCGACACCAGCCTGCTCGTGGTGCCCGCCATAGCAGCCGCACTCGTCGCCCGCTTCTCGAGCCTCATCACGGCCGTGGTGGCTGCGCTGCTCATCGGCATGGCGCAGAGCGAAATCCTCAACCTGCAAACGAAGTGGGAATGGCTGCCCGACGTTGGGCTGCAACAAGGTGTTCCC
>JAYTNH010000415.1:0-10411 GCA_043748395.1 Ilumatobacteraceae bacterium
CCACCTTGCCGAACACCCGACCCACCGACGGCAGCAAGTCAACACTGGAGGTGGCCCGTGGTTCATCGTTCGTGAGGGTGACAGCAACCGACGCCGACACACGACCAGCAATGCTGAACGTCACGACGTAGTCGCCCGGCACAGGCAACCCTGCAAGTGCGTATGAGCCTGGTGGGTTGCTGGTGAAGGACGTGACCGACGTCGTGAACCCCCCACCGGCAACGCTCACCGTCACCCCACCCAAGCCGATGTCGTTGCCTGTCACCACTCCGGTGATTGCGCCGGTGGCGTCTCCCATGACGATGCGCTGCTGCAAGTCGGACGCACCGGGGCCGAGCTTTACGGCCGCGATGACGCTTTCGTACCCCGCACGCGAGAACTCGAGCACATAGGTGCCGGGGGTGGGGAGATCACTCAACTGGAATGCACCGACTTCGCCCCCGGTAGGGGTGATGGTCTGTACAGGCTTGTCGCCAACAATCGTGGCGACGGTGACATCGCCGAGCAGTTGCCCGTCGAGGTCGACCACGACGCCACGGATGACCCCGGCTGACGCGGAGAGACGGATGGGGTTGGCCGTGATCGTGGCACCGGCCTGGACGAGCTGAGTGATCTCTGACTCTTGATACTGCGGCGCTGTCGCGACGATGCGGTACGTGGCGGGCGTTGCCAAGCCAGGCACTGTGAAGGGCGTCCCTGTGTTCTCCTGCCTGATGATCTCGTCGCCTTCGACGTCGACGGGGATGATCGTCACCGTCACCGGCACAATTGTGCCATCTCCGGTGATCACCGAGATGCTGAGCGAGCCCTTTCCACCGGCCATCGTCACGTTGATACCGTCGACCGCCACTACGGGCGCCACCTCAACAGGTTCGGCCTCTGTTTGGTTTGCGCCAGCGGGATACCAGCGCTCGTCGAAGCCTTCAGCTCGGTAGCGCAGGCGGTAGCTACCAGGGCGCACCTTGTCGAACTTGTAGGCGCCGTCCTCGCCCGTAGCCACTGCGGTGACGAAGCGACCCTTCGCGTTGTACAGCTCGACGGTGATTCGGCTGAGGGGCGCACCGTTCGATTCGGCGAGCACCGATCCGCCAAGCGGCGCACCGATTCCGGCTGGGTCGAGTGCGGAGACGTCGACCCCTGCCGCGAAGCCCTCGGCAACAGTTTTCACTGGCGTGTCCTGTCCGAACGCAGCCCGGGCGGCAAACAGCAGCCCGAACGCCCACGCGGCGATGATCAGACCGAGCGTGAGCACGGTGATCATGCCCGTGGTGACGCGGGCCTTCTGCCGGAACTCGGCCTGCTCGAGGAACACATCGGGCAACTGCTCGCCCGTGATCGTGATCTTGTGGTAGCGCGGCGACCCGAAGAACGGACGGCGACCTTTGGCCAGCACTTCGACTGCGCATCGTTGGCCGGGTTCGACGTTGGCCACCTCGGTTGCGATGCGGAACGCGAGGTGGTTGGCATCGTCGGAGGCCCGTATCAACATCTCGGCGGGCGCGTTCCCCCGGTTCTCGACGTTGACGAAAAAGGTGCCCTTCGTGCGTCCGGTGACGAGCTGGGGTGCCACGGTGAGGTAGGCATCGCGCAGTTCGTGCACGCGCACTTCCACCGAGTTCTCGCGCTGCTCGCCGCCCATTCGACCGGTCGCGACGACCACGAACTCGTGCGTGCCCATGGGATACGTGCGCGGGAGCTCGAGCCCTACCACCATGCGACCGCTCTCGCCTGGGAACAGCGTGAGCGCCAACGGCACCACTTCGTACGCGGCCATGGGCAGCGACGGCACCGCACACACCACCTGCTCGATGACGTCGGAGTCGTTGAGGACCTCGAGTTCGATCATTCCTCGCTGTTCGGCGTGAACCTCGATGATGGGCGTGAGCAGATCGACGCGCATCTACTCGTTCGCAGGCCCGGCGACCACGTGGATGGGAGGTTCTGTCTCCACCACGAGGTCGTCGCCTGGCTCCCCGGATACCAGGTAGTGACCGTCTTCTTCCACGATCGACGAACCGCGCGGCCCGATGATGCGGGCCCCCTTCGCTGCGGGATCTTCGATCATCCCCCCGACGCGACGCCGATACGACGTGCGTGTCGGTTCGTTCTGGTCGCTGACACCCAGCGATACGTCTTCTGGCGGTGCGGGCACGTTGCGGTCGAGTGGACGGCGCGCCGGCAACACCACAGCGAGCTCGAGACTGGCCCGCGGCGGCACACCGAGCGGGCCCCACATGTCGTTGGTGGGCCTGCCATCTTCGAGACCGAGCATGAGCTGTGCCGGATACCCCAGACCCTCGAGATCGCCGATGAGGAACTGGTTGGGGATCTCGGTAGACAGCGCGATGAGACTGAGCAGATCGCCCAACACGCGGTGTTCGTCACCGGCTTCCTTGGTCCACACCGTGACGAGGTAGCGCACCTTGATGAGCGGCGCCAAACGCGAGCGCGAAAACGACCCGTTCGATTCTTTGGTGGTCATCGCTGTGACCGACCTGTTGACACTGCGCCGCACGTCGAACATGAACAGGTTGACGGTCGAGCGGGTGACTCGACCGCTCCATTCCTTGTCGGGTGTCGCGAAGACGACATCGACGTCTTCCGGTCGTAACGGGACCTCTGATCGCAAGAAGTCCTCGAGGCTTTGGTCGAGCGAGGACAGCATTTCGTCAGTCTGCCCCATTTGACCCGCAGAGGGAAAGAGCGATCCCCAAACTCATGGCTGACGGCGTGTATATGCGGCCGGGGTGCGACCGTGCTCGTCGACGATGCCGAACTGCTCAGCGATGTCTTCCACCCATTGGATCGAACCGGACCGCTCCATCAAGTCGTCTGCCGAGGCCAGGCACGCGATCGATCGCCCGACCGCCAGGGGCGTCTGTGAACCCTCCATGTCGGTGCCGACGTGGCCCGACACCTGCTGGATGAACTCGGTCGACACGCTGCCCGGGTAGAGCGATACCACCGCAATGCCCTTCGGTCGCAGTTCGATGGCCATGTCGGCACTCAACCGGTCGAGCCCAGCCTTACCGGCGCCATATGACGAACTGAAGTGGTACGACTGGCCACCCGGCGACGAGACGTTGCAGATGAAGCCGCCCGGCCCCGCCGCGAACAGCAATGGTGCTGCATGCCATGAGGCCACGTAATGGGCGCGCAATCCGATGCCCACCTGGTCGTCCCAGATGGCGATGGGGTGCTCCCAGAAGCCGCCACCCCACGCCGGCGTGTCGGGCACCTTGTAGACGTTGTTCACCAGAATGTCGAGGCGACCCTGCTCGGCGCCCACCTGCCCAAAGAGGGCGGCGATCTGTTCGTCGTCGCCGTGATCGACCTGCACCGCAATGCCATGACCGCCGGCGTCGTCGACCATGCGCGCGGTCGTGTCGATGGTGAGTTCGCCGTCGCCCGTGCTACGGCCCGTGACGTACACCGTTGCGCCCAGTTCGGCGAGCGCGACGGCCGTGCCGCGACCGATGCCCCGGCTCGACCCCGTGACCACGGCGATCTTGCCGGCGAGCGTGTGCGAATCGTTCTTGAGTTCTGCCATGCACGTTGCTAGCGCGCGCGACGACGCCGATGTCGAGTCAGACTGCCCAGATGAACGACGCGACGAACGACGAGCGGCGAGACATCTGGAACATCGACGGGGGCATCCACGAGATCCCGATGCCCTCGCCCGGTCGGTTGTGGCTCTGCGGCAAGCACGTGGTGGGCCCCGACCCCGAGGGCCTGATGCACACGGTGGGTGCCGACGTTGTGGTGTGCCTCACGCAACGTCGCGAATTGACCGATCGCTATCCCGACTACGTGAGTTGGCTCGAAGCCAATCGCGATGGTGCCGCAGTGTGGTTTCCCGTGCACGATCTGAATGCGCCGTCGCTCACTGATGCACGACCGTTCCTCGACTCGCTGGTGCGTCAACTCAACGCGGGAAAGCACCTCATCGTGCACTGCGCGGCGGGCATCGGCAGATCAGGCACCACCGCCGTTGGCGTGCTGGTGATGCTTGGCACTCCTCTTGACGACGCGCTGCGGCACGTTCGCCAGCATCGACCCATGGCGGGGCCGGAGGTGGGCTCGCAACTCGACCTGGTTCGGGCGCTCGCTGCCGAGTCACACCACACGGGGTAGCCCAGCGGCGAGACTTTCGATATGGAACACCGAGACTGGTCAGATCGCGACTTCGATCCGAGCAAGGGCCCTATCCAGGTTCGCGTCGGAACCATCGAGCAACTGTTCAACCCCATCGACCCACAACCGCTCGATGTGCGCGATCTCGACGTCGAGGTAGCCGACTGGATCAGCGAGTGGGCCGAGGAGCAACGCCGCGACGGCCCGATCACCATCGAGGTGCTCGTGGGCGACAACAGCGCGGACGGCCGCGAGGTTGCCGTCACGAGCGGCATCCGCAACCACTTCGCGTATCGACGTTGGGCGACGGCCCGACGGCTGTCACGCCTGTGGCGCGACGGACGGATCAGTTTGGTGATCGGCCTCGCTGCACTCGTGAGCCTCACCGCCGCGTCGCGGCTGGTGGTGTCGAGCGGCGACAGCGCCTTCCTGAGCCTGATACGCGAGGGACTTGCGGTAGCTGGTTGGGTAGCGATGTGGCGGCCGATGGAGCTGTTCTTGTACGAGTGGTGGCCCATCCGGCGCGAGTTGCGCACGTTCCAGCGGCTCGCCGAGGCCGACGTGCGGTTCAGGGATTCGAGTCGGTGATGCGTTCAGCGCGCAGCGCGCTGCGGCGCACTTTGCCGGCGTCGTCGCGCAACGGCGTATTGACGAACTCGAACGACCTCGGCAATTTGTAGGTCACCAGCCGCTCGGCCAAGAACGTGCGCAGTTCGTCCGCGCTGACTGTGGTGGTGTCGGCCTCGATGATGGCGTGAACCACGTTGCCCTTGTCATCGTCGGGAAGGCCGATGACAGCCACCGATTGCACCGCAGGATGCTCTTGGATTGCGGCCTCGATCTCGGCCGGGTAGATGTTGGACCCGCCGCTCAGGATCATGTCGGCCGATCGATCACCGAGGTACAGGTAGCCGTCGGCGTCGAGGTAGCCCATGTCGCCCAACGACTCCCAGCCGCCTTCGCGGCGGCGCGCCTCGGCCCCGATGTAGCGATACGTGGGCGTGTCGCGGATGGATCTGAGCCACACCTCACCCATCTCGCCCCAGGAAACCTCGACCTCGAACGGATCGGTGATGCTCACCGTGCCGGGCGCCGGTCGGCCAACCGAGCCGCGATGTTCGAGCCATTCGATACCCGTGATGACGGTGGCAGCCTGTGCTTCGGTGCCTGCGTACAACTCGAAGATTCGCTCGGGTCCGAGCCAGTCGATCCACACCTGCTTGAGCCAATCGGGACACGGTTCGGCAAGGTGCCACACCACGCGCAGGCTCGACAGGTCGTAGCTGTTGCGCACGTGCTCTGGCAGACGCCAGATTCGCTTCATCATCGTGGGCACGAGGTACACCACCGTGGCACGATGCATCTCGATGGCGGCCAGCGTGGCCTCGGCGTCGAAACGCGGCAACACCACCACGTGGTTACCGCTGAGCAACGACTGGCACGACCACACCAGCGGACCGTTGTGGTACAGCGGCCCTGGCATCACGGTGCAGCCGTCCTTGCCCAACATCAGCGGCGCGTCGGCTGCGTTGTCCATGCGCGCCGAATCGCCCGACACGATGAGCTTCGGTCGCCCGGTGGAACCACCCGATGTGGGCGCCTTCCACGCTGCCGCCACCAGGTCGGGCAACTCGCCATCGGCGTCGGTGGTGCGTGGCGCCACATGATCGGGCCCCAGACTCGCCCGCCCTGCGGCGATGTTGCTGGCGACGCCGATCACCGCAGCGGGGTCGGCCAGCTCGATGATGGCCGCCAGTTCGCGTTCGGGCAGACGCGCCGACACGGGCTGCGGGGTGGCACCCAGTCGCCACGCCGCCCCGAACGCCACGAACCAGGCCACCGAGTTGGGTAACGCGATGGTGACCATGTCGCCCTCGCCCACGCCACGCGCGCGCAGGTCGCGGGCAAGGTCGTCGATTCGCGCGACGAGCTCGGCACGGGTGATCGACTCGTCGCCACACGTCACCGCAGGTCGATCGGCATCGGCTTGCGCCAGCAGACGCAGTTGGGTGCTGAACGAGACGATCACGATGTCTGCAAGAGCTCGACCCAGTTGCCATCAGGATCTTCCATGATCGAGATGCGAATGTCGGGCCGTAGGTCGCGCGCCGGCACCACCACGGTGTATCCGGCCGCGCCCACGATGTCGGTCAGCTCGTCGAGGTTCGACACCGAGATGGTGAAGTACCGGTAGCCGTAGGCGCCCGGAATGCCACCCGGCGCGGCGTGTGCTGGCGGGGGGCTGGCGGGGTGCACGAGCTTGATCATGCTGGTGCCGCACATCAGGCGATACATCGTGCCGCCACCCGGCATGGCCATTTCGCCGGCGGCCGTGAAGCCGAGCATGTCGCGATAGAACGCAAGTGATGCCTCGGGGTCGGCAACGACGATGCCGAGATCGATGGAATCTTTGGTGAGTGCAACAGTCATGGAGCGACCCTAGTTATGTCGACGGCGATCTCGACGGTTGGGTCGACATGTCGAGCAGCGCAACAGCGTCGTACAACGTGCCGAGGCGGTCGATCACCACTGGACGTTCGTCTGCCGACACGCCTGTCGCCTCGAGCAATGCCGACCCGAACAGGTTGTAACAGAGCTGCATCGCCACCATGGCCATTGCTCGCGCCTGTGCCTCCCTGCGCGCCTCGATCGGGTCGGCACCGGTTTCTGCGATCAATCGGCGCGTCACGGCGTCGACCAGGGACGCCCCGACCGCGAAGTCTCGGTCGACCACGGGCGGCGACGAGGCATCGAGATGCGCGCGCAAGACCGCACGCAGGTAAGGCTCTCCACGATCGCTGAGCAAACGCAACGTGCCGATGTCGCCGTGGGTCGCAACGAAGTCATCGCGTAATGCCCCCAAGCCCGCGGCGAGCACCGCATCTTTCCCACCGAAGTAGTGATGTACGAGCCCGTAGTTCACGCCTGCTTCGGCGGCGAGGTCGCGGCCGGTGATCTCGTTGGGCGACCGATCGGGCAGCAGTCGTTTGGCAGCATCGACCAGCGCCGTTCGTGACGACGTGCGAGTTCGTGATGCCATGGAAAAATCTCCTGTTGCTCTCTTGCGTTAGATTAGCCCATTGGCTAATCTTTGCGCAACAGGCATCTGAGCACGACACCATCAATGCACGACACCAGCAATGCACGACAAAGGGGGCATACGTGAGCGACAGGGTCCACGACTGGGTAACCGACTACGACATCTTCGATCCGGCGTACGTCGGCAATCCGTTCGACATCTGGGACGAGATGCGCGAGCAATGCCCCATCGCGCACACTGAACGGTTCGGTGGATCGTGGCTGCCCGTCACGTACGAAGCCGTCACGCGCATGGCGCGCGACATCGAGAACTTCAGCTCGGCCGAGCCGGGCGTGTTGCCTGCCCAAGCTGGCGACGACGAACAGCTTCCGGTGGGCGTGCCACCCATCTCGGCCGACCCACCCGAACACACCTGGACGCGCCGCCTGCTGCTGCCCTGGTTCTCGCCGAACCGCGTCGACGAGTACGAGGTGTTCACCCGCGCCCTGTGTCGCCGGTTGATCAACGGATTCATCGAAGACGGTAAGGCCGACGCGGCAGCCGACTACGCCCAGCAGATTCCTGTGCGAGTCATCGGCATCGTGCTCGGCGTGCCAGACGACATGTCCGACACCTTCACGGGCTGGGTGCGCGACATCCTCGAGTTCGCCAACGACATCGAGCGCCGCACCAAGGCTCGCATCGAACTCATCACCTACTTCATGGGTCTCATCGAAGCTCGCCGCAACGGCGACGGCCACGATCTCATCAGCACCCTGCTGCGCACCGAGCACGAGGGTGAGCCGGTACCCGACGCGCACATCCTCGGTACCGTCGCGCTCACACTCATTGCGGGCGTCGACACCACGTGGTCGGGCATCGGCTCGGCGCTGTGGCACCTCGCCACCCACCCCGACGACACTCGCCGTCTAGTGGCCGAGCCCGAGCTGCTGCCCACCGCCATCGAGGAGCTGCTTCGCGCCTACTCCCCTGTCACCATGGGCCGCGTCGTCAAGGCCGATGTCGACTACCACGGCTGCCCGATGAAACAGGGCGACAAGGTGTTGATGAGCTTTCCCGCCGCGAACCGCGATCCCCTGGCGTTCCCCGATGCCGACAAGGTGATCATCGATCGCGAGATCAACCGCCACGTTGCGTTCGGCGCCGGCATCCACCGCTGCGCAGGCTCCAACCTGGCCCGCATGGAGATGCGGGTCGCAGTCGAAGAATGGCTTGCCCGCATCCCCGAGTTCCACGTCGACCCTACGGGCGATGTCACCTGGGCAGGCGGCCAGGTGCGCGGACCGCGCACCATCCCGGTGCTGTTCAGCTGAGCTCGGTTCCCCACCGTGTCAGCCGGGTGACCTAGGGTTCGCCCTGGGGGTATGTCATGCAGACGCGTCTTGCCGAGATGATGCTCCGCTTCTATCCAGAAGCTGAGCGCATCGAGATCTTGGAGTTCACGCAGATACCGGGGGGCTTCTCACGCGAGACGTTCCGGTTCGACGCAGTGGTGCATCACAGCCATGGGCCCGAACTGATACCGCTCATCTTGCGCAAGGACCCGCCAGAGGCTGTGGCGATCCTGATGACCAGTCGCTCTGTCGAACACGACCTCATCGAGGCGGTGCGGCTCAACACGTCGGTGCCCGTGACGCAGAGCATGGGCTACGAGATGGACCGCGACCTGTTCGGCGAGGCCGCAATGGTCATTCGACGCGCCGGCGGCAACGGCGCTACGTCCGACCTGTTCAACGACGGGCCCGATGCGCACCAGGTCGACGACGTCATCCGCCACTTGTGCGAGGTGCTCGTCGAGCTCCACACAACCGATGTCGCCACGCTCAATCCGAGCGGAGCATTGTCCGATCCGCGCAACGTGGGTATCGATACCAGTTCGTGGGATGCGTACATGGACTCGACGTTCGAGTACTACCTCGCCGGTTATCGCGCGATGGATTTCGACCCGTCGGTGATGGTGATGCTCGACTCGTTCCTCACCTTGCGGCGTACCAAGCCGCGACCACTGCCACTCGCGTTGGTGCACGGCGACTTCAATCCGGCCAACTTCCTGTACGCCGACGGCAAGGTCACGGCACTCATCGACTGGGAAAACAGTCGCGTCGGCGATCCGCGCGAAGACCTCGGGTGGATGATGACCATGGACGCGCTGTCGAACACGGCCGTCATGTCGCACCCTGTCGACGAGGGCGGATTCCTCGCCTACTACAACAAGCTCACCGGCTACGACGTGACCGAGGCCGAGATCGGCTACTTCACGCTCTTCGGCACCGCCAACATCGCTGTGCCCGTCAACGCTGCGATCAAGCGGCGGCTCAATGGCGAGACCCGCGAGCTCCTGCACCTCTATCTCACCCAATCCAGTGCGCCGGCGCTGCCATCGCTTGCCCAGCTCATGGGCTACCCGGGGGTCAACCTGTGAACAGCTCACCTTCCGCCGACCACATTCTCGCCGGCGCGATCATGGCCATCGACGACGAGATACTGCCGGCGCTCACCAACCCCAAGGCCCAAGCCACTGCAGTGATGATGCAATCACTGTTGCAGGGTTTGCGCCAGTCGTTGCCCGTGCATGCCCAGTACGTCGCCGAGGAGCACAACGCAATGACCAAGGTGCTGCGCGACGTCGCCAATGTGCTCGCGGGCCTCGACGGTCCGGCAGTGCAGCGCGTCCGCGAGCGAGCGGCATCGCTCGGCCAACTCGCCGACGTGCCTATCCCCGACCCGGCCATCACGCTGGCCGCGCACCTCGAACTCGGACGCGCGCTCGAGGCAACCATGCTCGACCTCGACGAACTGCAGCGGGCAGGGATTGCAGCGGGCGACGAAGCGTTGGACGTCGTGAGGGCTCACATGGGACCGCGGTACGTGCGCGACGTGCAGACCGTCACAGTGGGTTCGGGATTCATCGGCCGCGGATAGCGGTCAGTTCACCTTCATCCGGCTGGCCGAGCGTTTGCCCGACCACAGTGACCGATTCGCAAAGTGGGGCGGCCGACTGGCCAGCACGCTGGTCTCGAGCCACAGTCGCTTGAGATGGCGCACCTTGCCGCCCACGCGGTCGTCGTCGTAGGCCGTGCGGCCGTGCATGACGTGGTAGTTGTTGATGAACTGGATGTCGCCGGGCTGCAACGCCATGAGCACGTGGTTGGCCGGATCATCGGCCATGCGCACCACGGCGTCCAGCGCCTCGCGCTGCAGGTCGGTGAGTCGTGGTGCCTCAGGGTGGCGCTGTGA